>NZ_JACSKL010000001.1:0-300000 GCF_018617585.1 Exiguobacterium sp. s129 | reverse complement strand
TGGTGGATGACGGTGGAAAGGGAAGGGACATTTTTGTCTTGAGACCAAACGCTATATTGTTTGGAATCGAGTTCTGCATATTCTTGGGCAGCCAACTGCAAAGCTTGTACGATTTGAGGTCTTGTCCATTTTTTCATCTTGGTGTCTCTCCTTTTGTGTGAACGCTCACGGGCGTCTCAGAGGGTCTCTTGGTGTGAATGAACATGTATGTTGTCAGATTGGTCGTACAGAAGTCAAACAGCGATGCGTTACGGGTACCTCCTTTTCATTCAAAACACAGTTGTCAACAACATCCAATTTTATTTGGTATGTTCTTTCCATTCCCGCTTAAGAGAAAATTATTCATTATGTGAAAGAAAAGATGAGAATAACTTCGTAAACTTATTTGTTACAGCGATTTCATTAATAACAAAAAGCTCGTATTATCCTTAAATTTGTTACAACGACTCGGGTAGTTTACTAGCATCAACGCATTCTTCGCACACCATACCCAACACGATTACACAACTTAGACATTTGGAGGTGCTAAAAACGATGGCTACACTCGTCAACGTATATCGAAGAAATCGCAGAAATCTCCTGTTTTTCTGCGTCGATATCGCAATCGTTTCAATCGTCTTATATATGACGTTTGATATTTTATTTTCGAAAGTGATGCCGTACACTGCGACGACGTATGATCTGTTGCTGATGGTGTTCATTAAGATGATCAGTTTCATGCTCGTCGGGGCGCTTTTGAAAATTCATCGCATCGACTGGCGGTACGCTTCAATCCATGAAATGAAACAAGTAACCATTGCGTTGATTAGCAGCGACTTGATTCTATTCGCCTACAATCAATTTCAATTTGGTCGCGGGCTCGGTGTCATGATTGCGGTTCAAGGACTGCTGGCATTCAACATGATTTTATTTACTCGCTTTTTGGCCCGCCATCACGTTTTGCATACATTCAAACCGTATGCTACCCCACAAGGACGGAAAACACTCATTATCGGGGCGGGGAACTCTGGGCAGCTCATCGTACGTGAGTTGAAAGAGTATCGGACGAACGTACTTAACGTAGTTGGAATTCTTGATGATGATCCGATGCTCGAATCGTTATACGTACACGGGGTACCGATTCTCGGAACGACAGACGATTTAGAACGGATTATAGAGGAGCAAGGAATCGAAGTCGTCATTTTCTCTATCCCGAGTCTAGCACACGCGAGACGCATCGAATTGTTGAAACGGATTGAAAAGACTGGCGTTGAATCACATGCACTCCCGATGTTGTCTGAACTTGCAACGGGAAATGTGTCGATCAATGAAATCCGTGAAGTGAAAATCGAGGATTTGTTAGGTCGAGAACCGGTACAACTTGATATTTCAGGCATCTCGAAACACGTGGAAGGAGCAACGGTCCTCGTGACGGGAGCAGGAGGATCAATCGGTTCGGAACTTTGTCGTCAATTGATCAAGTTTAAACCTGCTGAGATGATTCTTCTTGGACACGGTGAAAACAGTATTTATTTAATCGAAAAAGAATTAAACGGACTCGGGCTTGAGACAAAACTTCATCCAGTCATCGGGGATGTACAAGACCTAGAGCGCCTCGAACACGTCTTTCAAACGTATCATCCAGATATCGTCTATCATGCGGCAGCGCACAAACACGTTCCATTGATGGAAGACAACCCTCTTGAGGCGGTGAAAAATAACATCTACGGCACAAAGAATATGGTCGATGTGGCTTCGAAATATCGGGTCGATCGATTCGTCATGGTATCGACCGATAAAGCGGTCAATCCAACGAACGTCATGGGGTCGACGAAACGGATTGCAGAGATGATCGTTCAGGAAAAAGCTCGCTCAAGCAATACGATTTTTGCTGTCGTTCGATTCGGTAACGTTCTTGGTAGTCGTGGTTCGGTCGTTCCGCTCTTTAAGGATCAAATTGCCCAAGGGGGGCCAGTCACGGTAACGGACTCGGAAATGACACGTTACTTCATGACCATTCCAGAGGCGAGTCGACTTGTCATTCAAGCGAGCGTATTATCCCGAGGTGGAGAAATCTTCGTACTGGATATGGGAGACCCTGTCAAAATCATTGATTTAGCTAAGAAGATGATTGAACTTAGTGGATTCACCATCGAACAAATTCCGATTGAAGTAACTGGAATTCGCCCAGGTGAAAAGTTATACGAAGAATTGTTGGCTACGAATGAACTAGATCCAAAGGCGAATGTTTTTCCGAAAATTTTCGTCGGTTGCACCCGTCCCTTCACATCGGTCGCCCCAATCTTACGATTGATTGAACACTTCCGACAGAACGGTCCAGCATTGACAGACGCTTTGCTGTTCGTCGCAAACAGTGACGACATTGATCGTGATCTGCAACGTATTTTTGCAAGTGGCTTCGAATTTATCCCTGCCCAGCAAGTGCATATCCGAGTCGTCGATGGAAATTAAAGGGGGGAGTGCAATGGATCGTGTCATTGTGGTCGGTGTGTCCACATTTAAAGGGTTTCACCTTGCTCGACGGTTATTAAAGGAAGGATATGAAGTGATTGGGATTGATGACGAAGGAGAAACGAAAACACAACTTGCGAGACAACGGCTATATGTCTTATCTCACCCGTTGTTTCATCTCATTCAAACGGATGTCGCACATAGACCAAACATGCGTCAAATCGCGACCATGTATGAACCGAATCACGTCATCTTATGCAGCGGGTCATCGAATGTGTATCAACATCGAAAAATAGAACGTTATGAACAAGTAAAACAGCTCGTTACGAATCAAAAAAATCGAATGACGATTCAATCGTTTATCACGTTTGACCTTCCAGTCGAATACACTCGGCATTCCTCCTTAGCCCTTCATATTGTTACAGAAGATGTATACGGACCTTGGGATGATTCGACGACGTTGTTCTCAAAAGCGGTACTTGCCATCGATCAAGGACATCGTATGGTCGGATACTATGCAACGGATATTGTAAAAGCCTCTTATATCGATGATGTGGTCGAAACCGTCGTTCGCGTCATTCGATTGGTTCAGTCAGGATTGTCGCTTGTCGGGCAGTTCCGAATCGATGCCTCGGATTATGTACACGTCCAAACGCTGCTCACGGAAATCGGACACCAGCTACATCGATCTGTCCATGTATCTCTACCGATGCGTGACCATGTCTTTCAAGAAACAGATTTGCCTACGCTAGAAGTAATGATTGGATTTCGACCGCTCACCCCGCTGCATGAAGGGTTAAGGAAGACGCTTGAATGGTACGACACTTATCAAACGATGATGAAGGAGGACATGAGCACATGAATATTTTATTATCAAAACCGCACATGTCCGGACGAGAGATGGCATATGTAGAGGAAGCATTCGCAAGTAACTGGATTGCGCCACTCGGTCCGAACGTCAACGCCTTTGAGGAAGAGCTTGGGAAGTACGTTGATCATACGCATACGCTCGCGACGAGTTCTGGCACAGCGGCGCTCCATCTCGCGTTGTTGACGTTAGGAATCGAAAGAGGAGATGTGATTTTTTGTCAGTCACTAACGTTTGTCGCTTCGGTCAATCCGATTCTTTATGTCGGAGCAACACCTGTATTCATCGATTCAGAGAAGGAAACGTGGAACATGTCACCGGAAGCATTGCGAAAAGCATTGGTTCAAGCCGCTACGAAAGGAACATTACCGAAAGCGGTCATCGTTGTTCATCTATACGGGGTGGTCGCGAAAATCGGCGAAATTCGTCAAATTTGCCAAGAGTTCGGGGTGGCATTGATTGAAGATGCTGCGGAATCGCTCGGAGCGACTTGGAAAGGGCAGATGACCGGTACGATTGGAGATATCGGATTCTATTCGTTCAATGGGAACAAAATTATTACCACGTCCGGTGGAGGGATGTTATTGCTAGGCTCTGACAGTCAGCGCCAATATGCGTTGAAACTCGCAACGCAGGCAAGAGAGAACGTTTTACATTACGAGCATGAAGAAGTTGGTTACAACTATCGCTTGAGCAACGTGTCAGCAGGAATCGGTCGTGGACAGCTAGAGGTCATTGAACAACGAGTCCGAGCGCGACGCAACGTTTTTCGTCGATATGCACAAATGTTTTCAGAGATTGATGTCACGTATCAACAAGAAATTCCATTCTCTCGTGCGAATCGTTGGTTGACCGCCATGCAACTCGGACGAGACATCGCAAAACGCGATCAGTTGATTCAACAGTTAAACGATGCAGGGATTGAATCACGACCAGTCTGGAAACCGATGCACCTACAACCGCTCTATCGAGACGCCGAATATGTCACGGTGGATGGGGAAGACGTGAGTCGTCACTTATTTGAAAACGGCATTTGCTTGCCATCGAGTTCGAGCTTGACGATTGGCGAACAGCAGAGAGTGATTCAGACCGTGCTAGATACACGCCATTTCGTAAAAGAAAAAAGCGTGTAAGGAGGAAATGAAATGAAAACGGAAGCAGAGATCATCCAAGCGCTTCAAACGGCGGCATCTCTGACTCCATCTCTCACAGTGACACAATATCAACGATGGAGCCAAGGACAAAATGCTCCCACGTTTCTAGATATCTTGCATGTCTATGGGACATGGACGAGTGCGTTGAAAGCATCAGGGTTACTTGAGGCGAGACGATATGAGGCGCAAGAAATCATTCTCGCGCTCCGTATCGCCTTAAAACAAGAAGGTCGGTTGACGAGTGCTCATTATCGACAATGGGCTGAAGACAAAGATGTTCCCTCCATAGGTGATATTATTACTCATTTTGGGTCTTGGAGTCTGGCGATTAAAGCAGTGGACCGCTTAGAAGAACAACATTTCACGGTTCAACCAGAACGCGAGAAAGTAGAGATGGTTCAAGCATTGTTCGAAGCGTATCGTATATTAAAGCCATTTAATGCAATCACGTATCAAAAATGGGCAAAGCGGTTTCGGAAACCGAGCGTCGCAAAAGTGTCGAGGCGCTTCGGATCATGGAAACGTGCGCTTGATGAACTAGGAATTTATGAAACGGAATGGAAAGGAAGGGAGTGAATCATATGAATGGGGCGTTTGTCATCTCACTAGACTTCGAACTGAACTGGGGAACATTCGATGCAGTCGCGTTGGGGGACTACAGTGAAAATATTTTAGGTGCTCGTCAAGTCGTGCCTCGTTTACTGGAATTATTTACGACATATGGCGTACATGTGACATGGGCGACGGTAGGATTTCTATTTTTTGAATCGAAAGCTGAACTACTTCGTCATTTACCGACACGTTTACCAAATTATGTTCATCCCGAGTATTCCTCATATGAATGGTTAAAGCAGGTAGGCGAAGATGAGCAAACGGATCCTTACCATTTTGGAAAATCGCTAGTCGATCAAATTATGAAAACCCCACATCAGACGATTGGGACCCATACGTTCTCACATCTATCTTGTCTAGAAGAGGGGGTCACGCTTGAAGCGTTCAAATCCGATATTGAAGCGGCGAAACGAGTAGCGGCGTCTCATAACATAACCATTCAAAGCATCGTTTATCCACGTAATCAATCAAGTGAAGCATTCCATCAAGCCGCAGGTATGCTGGGGATTGAAGTCTATCGTGGGAATGAACAACATCGGATTTATCATCCGGATGCTCGGGGAGACGAAAGCCTATTCCGACGTGCGGTTCGGTTGCTTGATACGTATATCAATTTGACAGGCCATCATACATCTACATGGAATGCCATACAACAGTCTCATCCATACAATGTGCCGTCGAGTCGTTTTCTTCGTCCATATTTCCCATCCTTACGAATGGTTGAATTCCTCAAACTCCGTCGTATTAAGCAAGGGATGACACAAGCTGCCAAACGGGGTGAGTTGTATCATTTATGGTGGCATCCTCATAACTTCGGAAAGAATATTGAACAAAATGTAGATATGCTTGAGGCTATTCTCAAACATTATAAAGTGCTCGAGAAAGAGTACGGGTGGATGAGTTTGTCGATGGAAGAGGTAGCTGAGCATTGTCATCAACAGACCCAAGTCTCGCAACAAGGACACGGCTAATTAATCCAATGACGGAGGTGTCATCGATATGGTTCGACCGATTGTTCTGCTGATTAGTGAGCATGAAACGTCTAAGCATATTTATCACGCTATCCGCGATTTAGGCGTGACACATGTCATTCAAGAAGACGGTCCCACTGAACATCGACCGCAGTCGCTCAAACAGTGGATGACTCATCTATATATTCGATGGGCGACGCCATTTATGAAATGGACGAGTCAAGCGCGTATTCGAGAAGTGAGAGAGCGTTATCCATTACAGGATTCTCCGATTCCTCCTCATCACCTCATCCATGTCTCATCCTTGAACGATGACAAAACGCTCATGTGGCTCGAACGACTTGCACCGAAGTTGCTCGTGATTCATGAAACCGGTCCAATCGAGTCGAGTCGTTTGAACCAGTTGTCATGCCCCATCATCACCGTTCGTCCATCGATGGCGGAAGGGCAGCTACAAGCCTATTGGGCGATTCAATCTGTGCCTTCTTTTTGTGAGGCGACGCTCGAACAATGGACGACACAAGGATGGCGCGTTCTCGATCGGGCGGTCATCTATAAAGGCGGAAGCGACAATTTTGCCACCTATCCTTATTTACAATTGACCACGGTCTTGCCGATGTTGCGCCGATACATTGAAACGCTGGATCACGCGCGACCGAACCGTCGACAGACCAAAGTCCAAGCCTGAGGCTTGGACTTAACTGTTGGCGATACAATAATATTGGATGGCTTCGTTATAGTACGATGCAAGACCTGGTTCGAAGCGGTCATAATAGGCGGTGAATCGCTCATCCGCTACATACATCTGTCCGAGTCCGCTGAACATGTCGAGCGAACAATCGTAAAAGTGTTTGTCGATAAACAGATGATTGTCTCTGACGACTGATTGAACACGGTCATCTTCGATTGCGACTTGTGAACGAAACAAATCGACGAGTGGCGCAATCAAATCGAGTTGCATCTGATTTATACGTTCCCAGTCCGCTTTTGAGCGCTTCGCAGCTCGTTCCTGTGCGGTTTTGTAAGCAGAACTCTCTCCCCAACGCTCGATTACCTCATCTTGATGCTTTGCCTCATGTGCTTGAATCTCTTCATAAGACAATCCTTTGAACAGTGATTTGTCATCCATTGGAATCCCTCCTTTGAGTGAGGTGAGGGTCTTTTCCGCCGTCTCCGCGAGTTGCGCGAAATAGGCGGCTTTTTGTCGTAACGCCTCGACATGTTCGTTCAGTACTTCGACTCGATCAAACGCCGATGCATCGAGTAGTTCTCCGATTTGATCGAGCGGAACGTCGAGTGTTCGATACAGTAAAATCAGCTGTAGACGCTCGGCATCTCGCGACGTATAACGGCGGTAGCCATTGTCGTCACGCATGGGGACGAGTAATCCAATCGAGTCATAATGTCGAAGTGTCCGCGCCGTCGTGCCGGCGAGTGACGCAAGCTGTTGAATCGTATACATCCCTTCACCTCCTTAGCACAAGCGTAAGGGTTGACGTCACGTCAAGGTCAAGCCTGTTTTTCAAATAACGAAAATCCGTTCCGCTCCCCGATGTAACGGAAGCCGAATTGAGGATAGTATCCGTTCAAGAACATGTTGTCTGCCACGCAATCCAATCGAACGGTCGAAGCAGTGTGAGATAGGGCGTACTGCATCAGACGCTCGCCGATGCGTTCTCCTTTTACGTTCGAGTCCGTGACAAGTCGGTGCAAGTAGACGGCACCGTCCGGGTCATCCCATAGATGATGGTCCCAATCGGTCGGTGGGATGAGACTGACGGCACCGACGACATGGTGGTCACGTTCATATACAAATACAGTCCCTTTCGTTAAATCGTGGCGGACATAATCCGAGCGACTCGGCTCTAAATATTTGGCCCATTGGGACTTCCCGGCTGTCTGAAATTCTTTCGCTTTCTTTACAATCAATTGGTCGATGGCTGAAAAATCATCAAGTGTAGCAAATCGAAACATGATGAGGCACCTCGCTTTCATTTCTTTTCAAAATCGTGTAGGGTACACGTTGAGTATGCTGATGAAACATCTTTGTATCATCGAATGTTTTTTGGTAAGATAAATTTATTGCATCGTGCAAACGATTGCGCTAATGATATAAAGTTCACAGCACGAATAAGATAATTATAAATGATGAGCAGTGAGTTTTGGGATAAGGAGTATCTAGATCACATGCAACTTTTACAACGAGAACAACAACAAACACAAACGCTTAAACGCAACTGGTGGAAAGAAGCCGTCGCCTATCAGATTTATCCGCGCAGTTTTTATGACGCGAACGGAGACGGAATTGGAGACATTCAAGGAATCATTGATAAGCTCGACTATTTGAAAGACCTCGGCATTGACGTCATCTGGATTTGCCCGATGTATAAATCGCCAAACGATGACAACGGCTATGACATTAGTGACTATCAGGACATCATGGACGAATTCGGTACGATGGAAGACTTCGACCGCTTATTGGACGAGGTGCATCAGCGCGGTATGAAACTGTTGCTCGACCTCGTCGTCAACCATACTTCGGATGAGCACCCTTGGTTCATTGAATCGAAGAGCTCAAAAGACAATCCGAAGCGCGACTGGTATATCTGGCGTGACGGAAAACCGGACGGATCGAAGCCGAACAACTGGGAATCCATCTTTGGCGGCTCGGCTTGGGAATTCGATGAAGCGACGGAGCAATACTACTTGCACGTCTTCTCGAAAAAACAGCCAGACCTCAACTGGGAAAACGCTGAGATGCGTACAGCCGTATACGACATGATCAACTGGTGGCTCGAAAAAGGAATCGACGGATTCCGTGTTGATGCGATCAGCCACATCCGCAAGAATCCGACGTTCGCCGACTTGCCGAACCCGAACGACCTCGACTTTGTACCGTCATTCGAGATGCACATGAACGTGGACGGGATTCACGATTATTTAGAAGAACTTCGTGACGAGACGTTCAATAAACATGACATCATGACGGTCGGTGAGGCGAACGGCGTATCACCTGACGATGCACACCTTTGGGTCGGTGAAAAAGAAGGGAAGATGAACATGGTCTTCCAATTCGAACACATGGACCTATGGAGTGAGGACGCCGATTCGAAACTCGATGTCGTCCACTTGAAGAACGTGTTGACGAAATGGCAAAAAGGACTTGAGGCTGACGGATGGAACGCCCTTTACGTCGAAAACCATGACCAGACGCGTACGGTCTCGAAATGGGGAGACGACGAGCGTTACTGGAAAGAGAGCGCCAAGTCGATTGCGATGATGTACTTCCTCATGCAAGGAACGCCATTCATCTATCAAGGTCAAGAAATTGGGATGACGAACGTCAAATTCGATTCAATCGACCAATATGACGATATCGCGACACGCAATCGCTACTATATCGGCGTCGAACAAGGGAAGAGTCATGACGAGATGATGCGCATCACGTGGAACTCGTCACGCGACAACACACGCACACCGATGCAATGGAGTGATGCTCCGAATGCCGGCTTCACATTCGCAGAGAAGCCGTGGGTCGGCATCAACCCGAACTATACAGACATCAACGTCGAAGCACAGCTTGAAGATGAGGACTCTATCTTTAACTTCTATAAAGAGATGATTCAACTCCGTAAAGACGATGAGACGTTTGTATACGGGGCGTATGATGTTGTCTTACCAGATCACCCAGAAGTCTATGCGTATACGCGTACACTCGGGAACACGCAGTACCTTGTCGTCACGAACTTGACGGCGAAAGAGACGATGTTCGATATGGATCAGACACTTCGTGCGAAAGATGTCGTCTTGAGCAACATGCCGGTCGAGGGCGATGCAGAATCGACGCTTCTTCACTTGAAGCCGTTCGAAGGTCGCGTGTATAAAATCAGCTAATTTTTCAGGACCCCAAGGTCGTGGACGAGAATTCGTCTACGGCCTTTTTGTCAGAAAAAGGGGATAACGGCGACTCATGCGAACTCCTTATACGAAGATGAAGAAGGAGGAGACGTAGATGAAACTGTTATTAACGTCAGCAGGTATTAAAAACGAAAGCATCAAACGAGCACTTCTCGAGTTATTGGACAAGCCGATTGAAGAGTGTACGGCACTCTGTATCCCGACAGCCATTTATGCGTTGAACGGGGGAACGCAGCACGCATGGAACTTTTTCAAGGGGGATTTCTCGACACCGATGTGTGAATTGGGTTGGAAGTCGGTTGGGGTGCTCGAGCTGAGCGCGCTCCCGACTATCGATGAATCCGTATGGAGACCGGCGTTTGAACGGGCGGACGTGTTACTGGTGAACGGTGGCGATCCGCTGTTTTTATATCATTGGATGAAACAGTCCGGGGTGGCGGCATTACTCCCATCTTGGGAAGGCGTCTATGTCGGATTGAGCGCGGGCAGTATGGTGATGACGCCACGAATCGGGGAAGAGTTTGTCGGATGGCGCGCATCCGACGACCAAAACGATGAGACGTTAGGATTTGTCGACTTCTCGATCTTTCCACACCTTGACCACGAGATGCTTCTGGAGAACACGTCACGAGATGCGGAAGAGTGGGCGGAAGCGTTACAGGCACCCGCCTATGCGATCGACGACGAGACCGCGATTCGTGTGAATGAAGGAAAGGTCGATGTGATTTCGCAAGGAAAGTGGAAGAAATTTATCTGACTGTATAAAACCAATAGGAAGGGGACCTGAGAGATTGAATCGATTTACACATCAACGAAAAACGAATCGAATCGTCGTACGACCGTTAGAGAAACAAGATTATGACGCGTGGTTGAGTGGTTTTACAAATCGTCTTGTTTCGCAACATGAGTATGATCCTGGGAAATTAGACATGATCGACTGTACGTCCGTTTGGTTTGACCAGCTAGTCGACAATCATCAATCACTTGCGCTTGAAGACGAGGCACATGTCTTCGCCATTTTCCGACTTGACGATGGGGCACACCTTGGTATGGTGGATTTTTCTACTCTTGCGCGAGATGCGTTTCAATGGGGGAGGGTCGGGTATACGATTCATAATCAGCACTGGGGTCAAGGGTATGGCACAGAAGCAGTCGACCTGGCGATGCGTATTGCATTTGACGACTTGAACTTTCAACGAATCGAGGCACATATCAATCTCGATAATGAAGCATCCATTTGTCTCGCGGAGCGTGTCGGCATGTCGTATGAGTGCACGAGAGAAGGGTTTATCTTTGAGAACGAAGATTGGGTAGACCATCTCGTCTACGTGAAAACGAAGCGCCGTCGATAGAACGACTCCTACCACATATGGTACGATGAGTTGACGGAAAGGGGGATGAGCATGGCGATTGAACCACTTCGCGTGCGTGTCCAGCAAACAACACGGATGAGTGACATGCCAGAGGCGATCGAGCTCTCGGCTGACGGTTTATACTATCCATTGAAGACTGGCTTTATTTTAATGTTTGACCAACAACAAGAGGACGGACCGGTCCCGACGACAATCAAGTACACGCCGGAACGATTGGCGCTGATCTGTAAAGGACCGATCGAGATGAATCACTCCTTCATCGAAGGTCGCTTCACGCAAAGCCTATACAAGAATCCATATATGTCGATGACGATGGCGACGACGACATCGCGCCTCGATGTGTCAGAAGAATCATGTACGTTCGTATATGAGTTGTCCATGAATGAAGAAGATGTTGGCATATATGAAGTACATGTCACATGGACATTTGAAGGAGGAGAAGACTGATGAACTTTACAGAACGCGTAAACAAGATTGAAGAGATGTTGAACGAAGACTGGTTCGAGATGCTCGAAACGAACGAAGAAGAGTATGAAGAGTGGCGCGGTCGTCTCGAGGATCATGCCGAGCAAGTCATCACGCACTACGATCAGGAGAACGGTGTCGATGTCAATTCGATCGATAAACTGCTTCAATTGAACGATGAGTTCCCGCTCCTTTACGGAGAGGACACCGTTCGTCTGTATATCGCACTCATCGAGGCACGCCCAGAAGACAAAGCGGTCTACGATCGGTACGTCGATTATTTGGCAGCCATCAGCGATGCATCGCACGAACAGTTTTTACATTTCCATACGCTCGTCGAAGCAGGACGGTTAGAAGAAGCGAGACAACTCGCTCCGCACATGCCGCAACGTCTCGGACTCGAAGAATAAGCATACCGAAAGTGTCATCTGAACAAGGTGGCGCTTTTTTCATGCCTGAAAGGGGACAAACTTTGACGAGAACGTCCATTTTATTTCGAGTGTGCGTTCCCTAAGATGAAGGAACAAGGAAATCCATTTAGAGAGCGCGAATGGAAATGAATAAAGGGGGAAATGTGATGTTAATACTAATCAAGACATCTGTCGAACAAAAAGAACAGATTCTGGCATTTTTAGAGGAATGGTACGAACGGGATGAGCGAATCGTCCCGACCTCAGTGGACCGTGAAACGACAGACTTCGAGGCATACGTCAACACGTTACGTCAGAAAGAGTTACGTGAGAACATAGAGGACGACTGGGTCCCGAGCACAACGTATTGGCTCACGGACGGAGAGGAGCTTCTCGGGGCGGCGAACATTCGTCACGAATTAAACGAATCGCTCTTGAAGATTGGTGGGCATGTCGGATATGGAGTGAAACCGAGTGCGCGCGGACGGGGGCTCGCTACGATTCAATTACAACTTGCGCTTGAGAAAGTGAAAGAGCTAGGCATTGAGCGTGCCTTAATCACGTGTAATCAGACAAACGTCGCTTCCCGTCAAGTCATTTTAAACAATGGGGGCGTCGCGGACACACCGTATACGGAAGAAGATGGGACGATCGTCGAGCGATTTTGGATTGATTTGAGAGGATGAAGACGAGATGGCGAACTGGATCATCATCTATTTGGCGCTGATTAACTTCTTCGGCATCTATTTGTTCCGGGAAGAGACCGTTCCTTCAAAGAAGTGGTTCTCTTTCTCGAGCGGGGTCGCCATCACGTACTTTTTCATGTATCTCTTGCCGTCGCTGAATAAACGCCAGGACACGCTTCGCATCGATTGGTTGAATCTGGCCCTACCTTCAGAGATCTACATCGTCAGTCTCATTGGGTTTACGTTGTTCTACGGTACGATGCGGTTCGTTCGGACGCCTCACTTCCAAGATGAAGCGGTCGATCGGGCCGTTTCGTATTGGCTGCAGGTGACGCTCCTCACAGCATACATGACATTTTCGGCGTATGTGGTGACGGCGGACTCTGTGACGTTTGTTGCGAGAAGCTTCTATGCGACAGCGCTCGGTGTCCACTTTTTAGCGCTCGGGCATGACTTGAACCGGCACTATGGAGAACGTTATATGCGACAAGGACGCTACTTGTTGAGCGGTGGGATTTTGCTCGGTGGGTTCTTTTCACGCTGGATTGACTTGGCCGCACACGTCGAAGCGCTCTGTTTTGCGTTCGTGGCCGGGGCGATGATTCTCAATATCGTGAAGTTTGAACTCCCGTCCGACTGAAATCTGCACTTCCGCACATTCGTATTGGCCGTATGCAGTTATGGGGGATTATTGCTCATCTTGAAACATCTTCTAAACTTCTGACGAGAACTTCACAAAAATGAATGACTGTTCATTCATCATTTGATATACTGAATTCAAGATTGAATCCGTTTTCAAAAGGGGGAGTTTTGGGGATGTCTACATTTTTAATCGTCAACTGGATTCTATTCTTGCTCGTCCTCGGCTATGGTGTGTATTTATTTGCTTCGCTGGTTCATCAGCGTTATACATTCATCAAGCTCGGGAAGAAGGCAGAATGGAGCCAAACGAACAAAGAACGACTCGAACAGGTCATGATCAACGTGTTCGGTCAAAAGAAATTGTTAAAGGATAAAAAGAGTGGCGCCATTCACGTCATGATGTTTTATGGCTTTATCCTCGTCCAATTCGGGGCGATTGATTATATTTGGAAAGGACTAGCGGTCGGAACACGTTTCCCACACATCCCGCTCGGTCCACTCTATCCGATCTTCACGTTCATGCAAGAAATCGTCATGCTCATGATTCTCGTCGCGGTCGTTTGGGGATTCTACCGTCGTTACGTCGAGAAGCTCGTGCGCTTGAAACGAAACTTCTTAGCAGGTCTCGCCCTCATCTTCATCGGTGGGTTGATGGTTTCCGTCTTGTTCGGGAACGGGTTTTACCTCGTCTATAAAGAAGAGCTTCCGATGTGGGGTGAACCGGTCGCGACACTCATCGGTTCAGCGTTTGCTTGGGTACCAGGTCCGGTCGCTTTCGCCTTGTTCGTCGTCTTTTGGTGGATGCACCTCTTATTCTTACTCAGCTTCATGGTCTACATCCCGCAAGGCAAACACGCGCACTTGATCGCCGGGACGCTCAACGTCTGGCTCGGGCGCACACACAAAGTCGGTCGCTTGGCACCTGTTGATTTTTCAGCGATGGAAGAAGCGGAAGAGTCAGATGAAGAAATCGTCTTCGGGGTCAACAAGATTGAAGACTTTAACCAGAAGCAACTCGTCGACTTATACGCTTGTGTCGAGTGCGGACGTTGTACGAATGTATGTCCGGCAACGGGAACAGGGAAGATGTTGTCGCCGATGGACTTGATCGTCAAACTTCGTGACCATATGAATATGAAAGGTGCGGCGGTCACGAGAAAATCACCGTGGGCACCGGCACTCATGTTCCAAAACACGCAAGGTGCTGAAATCGCAGCAGCGGCGCAAGATGGCCATATGCTCGTCGCAGACGAATTGATCGGCAACGTCATCACGGAAGAAGAAATCTGGGCGTGTACGACATGCCGAAACTGTGAAGATCAATGTCCGGTCATGAACGAGCACGTCGATAAAATCATCGACCTTCGTCGTTACCTCGTCATGATGGAAGGGAAGATGGATCCGGAGGCGCAGCGCACGGTCGCAAACATCGAGCGTCAAGGAAACCCGTGGGGAATGAACCGGAAAGAACGCGAGAACTGGCGCAAGGATACAGAACTCGTCATTCCGACGGCGAAAGAGAAGAAAAAAGCAGGCGAAGAATTCGAATACCTCTTCTGGGTCGGCGCGATGGGCTCTTACGATAGCCGTAGTCAAAAAGTCGCGCAGAGTTTTGCGAGCGTCTTGAACAAGGCGGGCGTTTCATTCGCCATTCTCGGAAACGAAGAGAAGAACTCAGGGGACACACCTCGTCGAATCGGAAACGAGTTACTCTTCCAAGAACTCGCCGAAGCGAACATTAAATTGTTTGAGAAGTATGGGGTGACGAAAATCGTCACGGTCGACCCACACGCCTACAACACATTCAAAAACGAGTATCCAGACTTCGGACTTGATGGTGTGAAAGTGTATCACCATACGGAGTTACTCGCCGAATTGCTCGATACGGGTCGGATTCAGCCGGATCTTCAAGTGAACGAACGTGTCGTCTATCACGACTCATGTTACCTCGGTCGTTACAACGGCATTTATGATGCACCACGATTCGTCCTCGAACGGATCCCGGGTGTCGAACTCGTCGAAGCGACACGTAACCGTGAAAACGGTATGTGTTGTGGAGCCGGTGGTGGTCTCATGTGGCAAGAAGAGAAAGTCGGGACACGTGTCAACGTGGCCCGGACGGAACAATTGCTTGAGACGAAACCGACAGTCATCGGTTCGGCATGTCCGTACTGTTTGACGATGTTGTCTGATGGAACGAAAGCGAAAGAAGTCGATGAGACGGTCGGCACGTTCGACGTCGTCGAATTACTCGATCGCTCACTGAAAGCCATCGAGATACCAGAACCGGTTGTACAATAATGCAGGAAGGCACGGTCCGCGGACCGTGCCTTGTTTGTTTATTGCATTTCAGCGGTGGATAGAAGCGAAGAGGTCAAATGAGACAAACCTTGTGTCGTCTCGTTGATGGATGAAATGGTTTCAACCATCTGTCCGAGGTCTTGTTTGTTCCGTTCAAACGAAAGGACGTATTGCCCCATTTCATCTTGAACGGTCGAGAAACCTGCTTTCACGGCGTTCAGTTGGCGCATGGCTTCATCGTTCGTCCGATGCATATGTCCCATTTGATCGAAAAGTTCGGCGATATTGGCTTCATTTTCGTTAATGAGCGCATTGATTTGACTGCTCAGTTGTTTCGCGTTCTCCGCGAGTGTGCGCACTTCGGTGGCGACGACAGCGAATCCTTTCCCGTGTTCACCCGCTCGAGCCGCTTCGATTGAGGCGTTTAGGGCGAGCAAGTTCGTTTGATTGGCGATTTGTTCGATACTTCGCGTCATGCTGACGATTTCTTGAGAACCATTTTTTAGAGCTGTGATGCGATCGAGCGAAGTGTCGACGTAAGTAGCAGACTGTTTGAATTCGACTTCCATCTGTTCGATTTGTTCGCCGTTCGTATGTGTCAACGTCATCAAGTGGCGACTCATCTTTTCCGTTTGTTCCGTTTCCGCAAGAACTTGGTGTGCGCGATTGCTTGTTTCAGACATCGCTTGCCCTGTTCGGTCCATCGTCGTAGCGACTTCTGCACTGACGCGTGAGACGTCGCTTAACAATGTGGCACGGGCCTCGTTCGCGGACTCGAGTTCATCGAGACGGGCATTGACGTATTGTTCGGTAACGATTTGAGCGTCTAAGTTCATCGCGTGTGATAACGCCAAAAGCGATTCCGTCAAAGTCGCCGGGTCATGTTGATACGTCTCGACGACTTTTGGGACAAGTAGTGTGTTAAAAGCAGAATACGTCGCAAGGAACCAGACGACAGGGACCGCGAAGTGGTGGTGAGTTTGTCCCATTCGTTTTCGCATGGCTAAGAACTTGTCATCGATGTTTCCCGTCAACAAACTGCGGAAATAATCGGCGAATACTTTCTTTAAACGTTCCCTTGTTGATGAAGCGTTTGCGATGCGAACCATTTCGGGTTGGAGCATTAAATGGTCGAGCACGCTTTCAAGTACGTCATCTAGCACGGACTCCACGAGTGGAGCCATATCTTGTAGACGCTTCACTTGAGAGGTCGTGTAACCCATATAATGAGTGCGTCCGCTCAAACTCGAGTCAGACGGTTTGGCGATTGTCTGAATGTCGGGAAAACCTGCTGAAGCAACGAAGTCCGTTAAGGTTGTCTTACGAAAAAATGCCATATTTTTATTCTCCTTTTATCTCATATCTAAATTGACGTTCTCTTCTATATCGACAGAAGTGTGAAGAAACTGAGAAGTGAATGTGTTTCGAAAAAGGTTCACCGATAAATGGATATGGGAAAGGATGATTGAAGAGCAGAATATTCAATCTTGAGTTAGGGGTGCGGACTGTGAAAAATATGGTTGTTTTGTTGACGATTGTCAGTGCGCTCAGTAGCCAAATCCTTCCCCAGATTTTGTTTTTATCCATCATGGCAGTCGAAGAAGGGGTTGGGCGTCTCATTCCATTCCTGATTTTTTATGTGGCGAGTATGTCCGGTCTTTTATTGTGGGTGTATGTCATCGGTCGACGCGGTTCAAAGGATACGTTTTTAATTGCTTCGTCTGTCCTTCTGGTCGGTCTCGTGTGTTTTGTGCTTCCATTTGATCGTGCCATTGAATGGAGCGCATTTTTGGTAGGCGTCGGCTCGATTGGAGTCGGTACCATCATGACGACGATTTTATCGCAATTGAATGAATTGAAGCCTGCTGCGAAAGCTGACTCGAATGAAGAGAGTGGCAGTTCATTACCATTAGTCCTCGCGTTAGTCGGCTGGATCGCTTTGTTCTCTTACGCATTGTCACAGTCGTACAATCTTGCCATCGCCTTATTCTTAGTGAGTCTCATTTTGCCTTGGCTATTCGTACGAAAGTTGCCCCTTCAAAAATCTGCGACATGGCAGTTTGAAACCCGTTCTTTTCTCCGCGCCTTTATCGCGGTCACCGTCTTTACGTTGATTAGTCGTCTCCTTAGTCTCTTGGAAGGAGCGCGAGGCTACATCGAAGTGTTTAGTCTGATGATTATTTTGTTAGCATATGTGGGTTGGTTGTTATTCCAAAAACGAGTTCGTGCCTTCATTGGGGCGAGTCGGACGCGCCAAGTTCAATTATTGTCATTTGTCATCGGATTGTTCGGCGGTTGGACGTTAATTGGTGCTGTGTTTGTCAGCATTGCTCTCTATTCGTTCCAAGTGTTAATGATATATGTGTTCGTTCCGTTTTTAGCCGGCGTGATTGGTTGGATCTTGTTTGGTCATATATTTGATTTTGCGAGACACCCTTATCTCGTTTTACTGATTTCATCCCTTGTGTTTTTCCTTGGTTTTCTTAATCCGCTTGCGTTCATACCGGTATTGTTCGTAAGTGGATATACACAGACGATGTATTCTAATGTGAGTCACACGTATCTATTTGGTGAGTATGGTGAAAATAAAGAGTTCGCATCATTACTTCTCCAATTATGGAAGCGATTCGGGATGGTCGTATCGTATTCGTTCTTGATGGTCGGATTATTAGCGTACGGTTTATACGTTGGACAGACCGTCAATGCGGAATTGTCATTTCAAATTCCGCGAGGATGGATGTTTGGCGTTCTGGGATTGACGTGGTTGTTCAATATCGGGTTGATCAGTGTTTATTGGTTCCGTGTTCGAGCCGAGGTCTCCAATGAATCATAATTTCCTCTAGCTTTTTCATATCGCTTTTGTTTATAATGAGGAGTGATGTTTAACTAGTGACGGAAAAGGAGTGTCCTTTAATGAATAAATCGTTGATTGATTTCGTTTATGAACTTCTCCAAGAAACTGGCGAACAGCCTGTTTCTTTTGATGAGATTCGCGAAAAGATCAAGCAAAACTATACGTTTGCGAGTGAAGAAGAAGAGCTCGAGAAAATCGCACAACTTTACACCGATTTGAACATCGACGGGTTGTTCGTCAACTTGGGAGCAAACCGTTGGGCGCTTCGCGTTTGGTACCCATTCGACAAGTCGGATGAGGATCTCGTCATCGAAGCACGTCAACGTGGTGAACTTGACGAATTCGAAGAAGAGTTCGAAGAAGCAGACGAAGGCATCGTCGATATCGAAGATGACTTGGATGTATTCGCAAAAGTAGAAGATTATGATTCATCTGAATTTGACGATGAGGACGAAGAAGAAAAAGTAGAAGGCCTTGATGACTTCAAGGATGACGACTTGGACGACGACCTCGATCTCGAAGACGAGGATGATTTATAAGAGACCGCAAAAAAGCCGGGCATCGCGCCCGGCTAGGCGTGTCTCTTTTTCTTTTTTAGTCGTTTTCACCGACTTGAAAAAAAGAAAAAATAATATCTTGACGACTGTATCGTCTCTGGCGTAAATTAGTCATGGGCTAGTTTAGCACGTAACGATACAGCAAAAGTGTCCCCCATTCACGGGGGCACTTTTGCTTTTTTTGTTTTTTCGTTTCCCGATGGTTGGTATTCAAGAGAGGAGAAAGAAACATGACAAAGTACATTTTCGTAACAGGCGGGGTAGTATCTTCGCTCGGTAAAGGGATCACGGCAGCTTCACTCGCGCGTCTACTCAAAAATCGAGGACTCAACGTCACGATTCAAAAGTTTGACCCATACATCAACATTGACCCAGGTACGATGAGCCCGTATCAACACGGAGAAGTATTCGTCACAGATGATGGTGCTGAGACTGACCTTGACCTCGGACACTATGAGCGTTTCATCGACATTAACTTGTCGCAAAACGCGAACGTCACATCAGGGCGCATTTATTCGACTGTCTTGAAGAAAGAGCGTCGTGGAGACTATAACGGTGGAACGGTTCAGGTCATTCCACATATCACAAATGAAATCAAAGACCGTGTCTTCCGTGCAGGACGTGAAACGAACGCTGATGTCGTCATTACAGAGATTGGTGGAACAGTCGGAGATATCGAATCTCTTCCGTTCATCGAAGCCATTCGCCAAGTAAAAAATGACATCGGGAAAGAGAACGTCATGTACGTTCACTGTACACTCGTTCCTTACCTTCGTGCGGCAGGTGAAATGAAGACGAAACCGACACAACACAGCGTCAAAGAGCTTCGCAGCTACGGGATTCAACCAGACATCATCGTTCTCCGTACAGAACACGATATCCCGGAAGACATGCGTGAGAAAATCGCACTCTTCTGTGATACGCGTAAAGAGGCGGTCATCGAAGCACAAGACGCATCGACGCTTTACGAAGTACCACTCAACCTTCAAAAACAAGGAATGGACCAACTCGTCAACGACTACTTCGGTTTCAACACACCGGCTGCTGACATGACGGCTTGGAAAGAGCTCGTTCACACGGTCACACACCTTGAGAAGAAAGTAAAAATCGCACTCGTCGGGAAATACGTCGAGTTGCGTGATGCTTATATCTCAGTCGCAGAGGCACTCAAGCATGCAGGTTATGCGTTCAACGCGGACATCGACATCGACTGGGTCAACGCAGAAGACGTGACAGCTGAAAATGTCTCAGACATCCTCGGCGATGCAGACGGTATCCTCGTTCCTGGTGGATTCGGAGAACGTGGGATCGAAGGGAAAATCGAAGCGACACGTTTCGCTCGTGAAAACAACGTCCCATTCTTCGGGATCTGTCTCGGGATGCAACTCGCGACGGTTGAGTTTGCCCGTAACGTCTTGAAGTTGGACGGTGCCCATACGGCTGAAATCGATCCATCGACACCGTATCCAATCATCGACCTTCTTCCAGAGCAAAAGGACATCGAAGACCTTGGCGGTACACTCCGTCTCGGACTCTACCCATGTAAACTCGAAAAAGGGACGAACGCACACGCCGCATACGATCAAGAGCTCGTATACGAGCGTCATCGTCACCGTTATGAGTTCAACAACGAGTACCGTGAAGCGTTTGAAGCAGAAGGCTTCAAGTTCTCAGGTACGAGCCCAGACGGTCGTCTCGTAGAAATCATTGAAATTCCAGAACACAAGTGGTTCGTGGCATCACAGTTCCACCCAGAATTGATTTCGCGTCCAGAGCGTCCACAACGTCTATTCCATGACTTCATCCAAGCGTCACTTGGAGAATAAGTGATTGAAAGCCACGGTCCATTGCGGATCGTGGTTTTTTCTACATCAAAAGCATGAGAGGGAAGGTGCCCTTGGCAGGATACATCCCCTTCACTTTCTGGGTACACTAGAAGTAGAACGGGGAGAGGGTGATGGCTCATGAAAGAACGACATTCGATTTATCTTGGATACGGGTTGGGGCTTGTGGCGCTCAGTCTGTTGCCGTTCGTCGTCTTGCCATCCCTCCTTTTGCCGTACCAACTCGGGTGGACGGGCATTGTCTTACTCGCACTCTCGGTCGGACTACTACGGGCGATTCGGGACGGCTCGAACGTCATCCTGAAGCAGATGTGGAAAATTACGTTTTCTCTCTTCTTAATTTTCGTTCTCGTCTATTACGTCTCGTTCGGACTTGTTCTCTATGACACATACGGATTAGATCGTCTATTAGAACAATATGAACGACAGGCGGTCTGGGTGTTCGCGGCATTCAGCTTTTTACAGCCGATTGCCTTGCCGGTCCCGGAAGCGGTCAGTGTGCCGATTGGAAGTGTAGCGCTCGGACCGTTTCGTGCCGCTTTAGTCGGGAGTATTTCGACTACACTTGGTATCTTTGTCATGTATGGGTTGGCCAGGTTCGGTCGTGAACGGATCATCCGTTGGGTCGATGAGGAGAAGTTGAAGACGTACGACCGATATGTCGAGAAGTAT
This sequence comes from Exiguobacterium sp. s129, assembly GCF_018617585.1. Classification (GTDB taxonomy): domain Bacteria; phylum Bacillota; class Bacilli; order Exiguobacteriales; family Exiguobacteriaceae; genus Exiguobacterium; species Exiguobacterium aestuarii_A. Next base: position 278,222 of record NZ_JACSKL010000001.1, on the reverse strand, counting down.
GGTCTTGGAATTTTGCTCGTCTTATTCATCATTCCGATTTTGCCGGACGAGGTCATCTGTCTTGCGGCCGGATTCAGTCGCGTGCCGTTCCCACGTTTCGCGGGCATCGCGTTCGGTGCAAAACTCGTCACTTCGTTCGGACTTGCCTATTCTGTCTCCATCGGACAATTGTTTATGACCGATTCGAGTCCAATTGCAATCGCTTCCGTCATGGCGAGTTTGATTGTCTTGATTCTTGCGTTCATCTGGCGCAAGCGAAAAAAAGGAGATTCGAATGGGACGCAAGAATAAGGTAATGACGATCTATAGAGAGGAAGACAAGATGCGACAAGACAATGAAGTGGTCATTCGACCGATTGAAGAACAAGACTTATCACGACTATGGGAATTGATTTATCGGGATGCGACACCGGAGTGGAAACAATGGGACGCCCCTTACTTTGAACACAAGACGATGTCCTACGAAGAGTTTCAGCAAATCGAGCAGTCGCTCATCCAAAAAGATGACATGTGGGTCATTGAAGTGGATGGAACCGTATATGGGACCGTTTCTTACTATTTCGAAGATACCGGACGAGAGTGGCTCGAGATGGGCATCATCTTGCATCAGTCCGACCGCTGGAATCGTGGTGTCGGGACGCGTGCCCTTCGTCTATGGACAGAACATTTATTTGAGACGTTACCAGTCGTCCGTGTCGGCTTGACGACATGGTCAGGAAATGAACGGATGATGCGGGTCGCTGAAAAAGTAGGTATGCAACTTGAAGGTCGAATCCGTCAAGTGCGTGTCGTTAACGAGAAGCGCTATGATTCGATTCGGATGGGTATGTTACGGGAAGAATGGATTACGCAAAAGCACCGCGGATAAAAAGTCCGCGGTGCTTTGTGTTATTTCACTTCTTGATCTTTAATCGGGAACCAACCGGCACGAGTCGTGATGGCATTCCAAAGTGGAGCGGGGACGGCGAGTTCGGCTTGTTTGTTCAAGTCGAGTTCTGTCTCGATCTCGTCTTCGCGGTCCGATTTCACTTTTTCAAGCCACTCCGGGTCGATGATGAGTTCACGACCGAGTGCGGCAAGGTCGACGACCTCGAGTGCGTCTTCGACTTGCGCCGGACACTGAAGCTGCCCGACTCCGATGAGTGGGATGGCACCATTGATTCGTTTTGCGATGCGATCAATCGAACGTTCCGTGACGTTCTCGTCACGCATAGAAGCTGTATTGAAGTTCCAGAGAGAAGCGTGAATATAATCAACGCCTTCTTCTAAAATCATATCGAGCAACACATCCGTGTCGTCGAGCGTGATGCCTGGCTCTTCGATTTCTTCTGGTGAGAAGCGATAACCGACCAAGAAGTCTTCTGCATCTACAGCTGCTTCTTTGACACGACGAATGACTTCGCGCGGGAACGTCAAACGTCCATGGACATCACCGCCGAAGCGATCTTCACGGCGATTTGAGTGCGGTGAGAAGAATTGTTGAATCAAGTAGGTGTTCGCCCCATGAATCTCGACTCCGTCAAATCCGGCTTCGATGGCGCGACGCGTCGCTTCGCCGAACGCCTCGATGATGGCTTCGACTTCTTCGGTCTCGAGGGCACGTGGTGTAGCGGCGCCTTCGCGAACAGGTGCGACGGCACTTGCACTGACGGGTTGTTCGTTCGGGACGAGTTCAGGTGGTGACATCCGTCCTGCGTGGAAAATTTGAAGGATGGCTTTTGCGCCTTCCGCTTTTAAACTTTCTGCCAATTGACGGAGACCCGGGATGAATTTGTCGTCATTGACCCCGAATGCGTTCGGGAACCCTTTCCCGTCTTCTGTCACGTACGCGCAAGCCGTGATGGCGAGCCCGACGTTTTGCGCCCGCTTCCGATAGTAGGCGAGCTCATGCTCGGATACTTCGCCCGTTGGCTCTGATGAGTAATGTGTCATCGGTGCCAACACGAGGCGGTTCGGTAATTCGACGCCATTTTTGAACTGAAAAGGTTGTAACATACGTTTCATCTGAAATCCTCCTTCAACATGATACCTTGAAGTCTAAGCTTCTCGACTCAAAAATGCGAGTCGGATGCTTGTGAAACAACACATTACAGGTTGCTCAAGCGTAAGAGATGATTGAACTCAAAAGAATAGGGTATAATACAGGAGAAAAGTTGATATTCGGTTCGAGACAATAGAGAGACCACAACAGAAGGGGGAAGCCTTGTTTTTGTTGTGGTCTCTTTTTCTATTCATTGAACCGTACTTACTATAGGAGGGAATAAGATGGAAATCAGAAATTTCTCAGCGAAAGAACGAGCGAAACGATATGAGCAACTGACAAGTGAACGTCATGACGTTCTTGTTGTCGGTGGAGGGATTACCGGAGCGGGGATTGCGCTCGATGCGTCGTCGCGTGGGATGAAGACAGCTGTCCTCGAGATGCAAGACTTTGCGGCAGGGACATCAAGTCGTTCGACGAAGCTTGTTCACGGGGGACTCCGCTATTTGAAACAATTCGAAGTGGCGCTCGTCGCAGAAGTCGGGAAAGAGCGGGCCATCGTATATGAGAACGGTCCACACGTCACGACACCGGAACAAATGCTTTTACCGATGCACAAGGGAGGCACGTTCGGTCCCTTCTCAACATCGATTGGACTCATGGTGTACGACTTCCTCGCAGGTGTTAAACGTGCAGAACGTCGCATGATGCTCAAACCAGATGAGGTCATCAAAAAGGCACCGCTCGTGAAAAAAGATGATTTGGTCGGAGGCGGTTATTACGTCGAGTACCGCACAGATGATGCACGATTGACGATTGAAGTGGCGAAAGAAGCAGCGAATCATGGTGCGCTTCTCATGAACTACGCCAAAGTGACAGGGTTGATTTACGAAAACGGCAAAGTGGCCGGTGTACACGTTGAAGACCAGATTGACGGGTCAACGTATGACGTCTATGCGAAGAAAATCATCAATGCGACAGGTCCATGGGTCGACGAGTTGCGAGAAGAAGATAACTCGAAAAAAGGGAAGCAGCTTCGCCTGACGAAAGGGATTCACTTGGTCATCGACCAGTCAAAATTCCCGCTCAAACAAGCGATTTACTTTGATACACCAGACGGTCGCATGGTCTTTGCGATTCCACGCGGAAACAAAGCATACGTCGGAACGACGGATACGTTCTTCGATAAAAACAAAGCGCATCCACGCATGACGACGGAAGACCGCGATTATATTTTAGAAGCCATTCACTATATGTTTCCAGACGTCAATGTCACAGCGGATGATGTGGAGTCGAGTTGGGCAGGTATTCGTCCGTTGATTTACGAAGAAGGAAAAGACCCTTCTGAAATTTCACGTAAGGACGAAATTTGGCAGTCAGACAGCGGCTTGATCACGATTGCCGGCGGTAAATTGACAGGGTATCGCAAGATGTCAGAAACGGTCGTCGACCTCGTCGCGAAACTGTTGAAAGAAGAAGACGGTGTCGTCTATTTGGCCAGCCGGACGAAGCATATGCCGATGTCAGGTGGTCATGTCGGCGGTTCGAAAGGCTTCAAAGACTTCCTTGAGAAGAAAACAAAAGAACTTCAAAATCATGGCTTGGACGAAAACCATGCGGAAGAACTTGTTCGTCTATACGGATCGAATATCGATCGTGTCATCGAACGGATGGACGCGAACGCATATGACCTTCCTGAAATCGTCTATGCGCAATTAGTTTACGGAATCGAAGAAGAATCAGTCGTTCGTGCCATCGACTTCTTGATTCGCCGGACAGGCGCAATGTTCTTCGATATCGACTTCGTCCGTCAATATAAAGACGGTGTCCTTCGTTGCATGGCCGATGTCTTCAAATGGTCAGATGAGCGTTTGAAAGAGGAGCGTGAAGAGGTCGAGAAGGAGATTGAAATCGCAGTCGTTCCAGTGACTGTCGAATCATAACATCCAACGCGTCACACGAGAGGTTCATTCTGAACAGGATGAACCTCTTTTTGTGGAATGGTTTCATGACTTCGGAATAACGGTATATCTCATAAGTAGTCACTCTCACGTTGAAGGAGAACTGTTTATGATACGAAAGCTCATCGCCGTCTTATTAATCGGCGTTCTATTCATAGTAGGCTGGCGCTATGTCAATCTGGATCGTCTGTTAGCCGATGTGTATTATGTCAAGGTCCCGAGCGCGGAAGTGGCGACACAGACATCGAACGGATATCGGTACGACCTCATCGGCTACGATGAAGACGGGAAGAAGCGACCGCTCGCCATTGCGACTCCCTCACTATTTGCAGAAGGGGACTTTTTGAAAGTGTATGTCAAAGAGGAAGCTCCTGAAGTGACCGATTATGAACGTGTGAACGCGCTAGAGGTACCTGCACAGTTGAAAGAAGAACAACAAGAAGATACCGAGTCATCGTTCCCTTGATTTCAAAAGATAGGCATCGCGAAAAAGAGGCGAGTTTGGTAAGGTTAAATTGTTTGATTATGGAAAATGATGAATGAAAGAAGGGACATGCATGTCACGGATGTTGATTGCAGATGACCAGGACGGAATTCGTACGATGCTCGCACAAGTGTTCACGAACATGGGTGTTGACGTGGACACGGCACAAGACGGCATCATGGCCTGGGAATTTTTAGAGCGAGAGCAATACGATTTAGTACTTCTCGATATGAACATGCCCCGTATGTTCGGTCATGAAGTGTTGCGTCGGATGAGAGAACAAGAACTAGAGACACCTGTCATGATCATGACGGCATTCGGAGAAGAAACGGTGATTGACGAGGTGCGTCGTCTCGGAATCACTGCACAATTTGAAAAGCCGTTTGATATATACGGAATGATTGAAAAAGTGAAGGAAGTCTTGAAAATTTGACGTTTCGTCACCAAGATGACATATGTAAACGCTTGCGCTAAGCCATTTCTATGCCCGAATAGCATAGGCACATGTTTTACGGTGTGTTATAATGGGAACGAATTGCACGGGGGAACTTTTCCCAAACGTGTATAATAGCGAACAGACAGGAGGATGTCATTATGCCATTAGTATCAATGACAGAAATGCTTAACAAAGCATTCGAAGGCAAGTATGCAGTCGGCCAATTCAACATCAACAACCTCGAGTGGACGCAAGCGATTCTTCGCGCTGCGGAAGACGAGAAATCACCAGTAATCCTCGGTGTATCAGAAGGTGCAGCGAAGTACATGGGTGGCTTCACAACAGTTGTCAAAATGGTTGAAGGTCTCATGCACGACTACAACATCACTGTTCCAGTTGCAATCCACCTTGACCACGGTTCTTCATTCGACAAGTGTAAAGCAGCGATCGACGCTGGATTCACATCAGTCATGATCGACGGTTCACACCACCCGATCGACGAAAACGTTGAAATGACGAAACAAGTTGTCGAGTACGCGCACGCTAAAGGCGCTTCTGTTGAGGCAGAAGTCGGTACAGTTGGCGGCGAAGAAGACGGCGTCATCGGTGGCGTACAATACGCTGACCTCGAAGAGTGTGTACGTGTTGTCAAAGAAGCGAAAGTGGATGCACTTGCTGCAGCACTCGGTTCTGTACACGGACCATACCAAGGTGAGCCGAAGCTTGGCTTCAAAGAGATGGAAGAAATCGCGAAAGCGACACAAACTCCACTCGTTCTTCACGGCGGATCAGGTATTCCTGAGCACCAAGTTAAAAAAGCAATCGAGCTCGGACACAGCAAAATCAACGTTAACACTGAGTGCCAACAAGAGTGGACTCGTGCGGTACGTGAGAAGCTTGACGCTGACTCGAAAGTATATGACCCACGTAAAGTTATCGGACCTGGGATCGAAGCGATCTACAACGTCGTAACTGGCAAAATGCGTGAGTTTGGTTCTAGCAACCAAGCATAATCCTGTTTGATTAAGTCGGTTCTCTATGAGAACCGACTTTTTGTATGTTCGACTGACATCAGGCTCTGAATCTGACAAAGGGTGTAGTAATTCACCTGTTCTTTCCTCATAATAGAGATTGTAAGCGATCACAAATTGAGGAGGAGACACATATGCGTTTTTTCATTGACACAGCAAATGTGCAAGACATCAAACAAGCCCATCAGATGGGCGTCATCGGAGGCGTGACGACGAATCCGTCGCTCGTCGCTAAAGAAGGTGTCGACTTCCATACAAGACTTCGTGAAATTTGTGAGATCGTCGGGGATCTCTCAGTCAGCGCGGAAGTTATTGCACTGGATGCAAAGGGTATGGTGGAAGAAGGAAAGGAACTTGCTGCCATTGCGCCGAATATTACGGTAAAGGTTCCGATGACACCAGCGGGGATGGAAGCGGTGAAGCAGTTGAAAGAGCTCGGGATCAAAACGAACGTGACACTCATCTTTAACGCGAACCAAGCGTTACTCGCGGCACGTGCCGGTGCTTCATATGTTTCTCCATTCATCGGACGTTTGGATGACATCGGTCAAGATGGACTCGACCTCGTCGAGACGATTGCCAACATCTTTGCGATTCATGGCATCGAGACAGAAATCATCGCGGCCTCTGTACGTCACCCGGTTCATGTGACGAAAGCCGCACTCCTCGGGGCTGACATTGCGACAGTCCCTTACAAAGTCATCGAACAGATGATGAAACATCCGCTCACAGACAAAGGCATTGAGCAGTTTTTAGCGGATTGGAACAACGCTCAATCCAAATAAGTCCGTCGTAGAAAGGTTTTGATCAGCGTGGAAATTCTCCATATCGTTGGGCAGCAAAAATTAGAAGGAATCGTTGAGATTAGCGGGGCGAAACAAAGCGCTCTCCCTTGCCTTGTGGCTGCACTTCTTACAGAGGAGTCGGTGACGATTGAAAACGTCCCGATGATTGAGGATGTAGAAGTGATGGTCAACTTGTTGAGAGAGCTAGGGGTTCAGGTCGAGCGTGAGGGCGAACAGATGACCATTCATTCGAATGAAGCTGTCGCCATGCCTCTTCTCGGCTCCGAGACGCGGAAAGTCCGTGCCGCTGTCTATTTACTCGGTGTCTTCGCCGCTCGATTCGGAAAAGGGGCGGTCGGGCTACCCGGAGGATATGCGATTGGTCCACGACCGATTGATTTACACTTGAAAGCGTTGGAACGTCTTGGCATTCATGTCGAAAATGAATCCGGGCTCTATCACGTCCGAGTCGAAGAACTCGTCGGGAATCGGATTTATTTGGACTTGCGGTCGTTCGGGGCAACTGTGAGTGCGATGCTTGCGGCGGTCTTGGCGAAAGGGACGACTGTCATCGAGAATGCGGCCTGTGACCCTGAAGTCGTCGATGTGGCAACGATGCTCACATCAATGGGCGCACACGTGAGTGGAGCGGGTACCGATGAGATTCGTATCAAAGGAGTCGAACGTTTGCATGGGTGTACCCATACGTTAATCCCGGATCGCCTCGAGGCAGGTACATTTATGATGTTCGGCGCGGTGTCGGGTAGTGTGACCGTGCAACCGGTCATTTCGACTCACCTTGAAGGGGTCATCCAAAAACTATTGGATTATGGTGCGCAGGTGGAAGTTGGCGAGGAATCGATCACAGTGACCGCCAATCAATTCTTGCCGACAGACATTCGCGTGTTCCATTATTCGGGATATCCGAGTGACTTGCAGCCGATCATGTCAGCGGCTTTGTTGAAGGCAGACGGGACGAGCGTTGTCACGGACAAGCTGTATTCCCAACGATTCCGACATATCGCCGAGATGCGCCGAATGAACGCGCAAATCACGCTAGAAGATGCGTCTGCTGTGATTCGCGGAGGAAATCAGCTCGCAAACGCAGAAATGGAATGTACAGATGCGCGAAGTGCCGCGGCACTCGTTTTATCAGCACTTCAAGCGTCTGGAGAATCGACGTTACTTCATGCAGAACGGTTGAATGATTCATACGTCGACTTTGTCGGCAAATTAAAACAACTCGGTGCGCTCGTTTGGGTGGAAGATCACACCGAGGCATAAAGGGGAGATTTCGGGTGGAACGAAGTTTATCGATGGAACTGGTCCGGGTCACAGAAGCAGCGGCACTTGCTTCAGCCCGTTGGATGGGTCGCGGTTTGAAGGTCGAGGCAGATGATGCAGCGACGACGGCGATGCGTGACGTCTTTGATACGATTCCGATGAAGGGGATTGTCGTCATCGGAGAAGGTGAGATGGACGAGGCCCCGATGCTCTACATCGGGGAAAAGGTCGGGAACGGCTATGGCTCACGTCTCGATGTCGCGGTCGACCCGTTAGAAGGAACGAACATCGTGGCGACCGGAACGTGGGGAGCGCTTGCTGTTCTCGCAGTCGCCGATGCGGGAGACCTTCTTCATGCACCGGACATGTATATGGAAAAAATCGCAGTCGGACCGGAAGCTGCCGGTCTCGTCAGTCTCGATAACTCGATTGAAGAGAACATCGAGATTGTGGCGAAGGCGAAGAAGAAAAACGTGGAAGATGTTGTTGTGACGATCTTACATCGGGACCGACATGAAGAAATCATTCAGCGGGTCCGGGCGACCGGTGCGCGAATCAAGCTGATTCCAGACGGGGATGTCGCCGCAGCCATCAACACAGCTTTCCCGAAAACAGGTGTCGACTTGCTACTCGGTTCAGGTGGGGCACCGGAAGGCGTCATCGCCGCTGTCGCGATGAAGTGTCTCGGTGGAGACTTCCAAGGACGCTTGCTCCCGGAAGACGAGGCGCAAAAACAACGTTGCCATGACATGGGCATCGAAGATACGGATCGAATCCTTCTACTCAATGACTTGGTAAAAGGCGAGGATTGTATCTTTGCGGCGACAGGTGTGACGGACGGTGAATTGTTACGTGGCGTCCAATTCACATCGCAAGGTGGGCAAACGCATTCCGTTGTCATGCGTGCCAAGTCTGGTACCGTACGCTTCGTAGAAGGGAACCACTCCCTCACGAAAAAACCGAAAATGGTCATGAAACCCGAATAACATGGAGTCGCGGATGTGTAAACGTCCGCGACTTTTTTGTGATGAAATCGTATGAAAACGGGAATGGATAGTCAGGAGGTGGGTGTGATGATTGAAGTGGAAGGACTCGTGAAGACATTCAAAGATGTTCCGGCGGTGAACGATGTTTCGTTCTCCGTGAAAGAAGGAGAGATTTTTGCATTTTTAGGACCGAACGGCGCCGGCAAATCGACGACGGTGCAAATGTTGACGACGCTCGTGCGTCCGACATCCGGAGTGGCACGGGTAAACGGATTCGATGTCGTCAAACAAGAAAAAGACGTCCGTCTGTCGATTGGGGTCGCTTTACAGGAAACCGGGATCGATAAAGTGCTGACGGGGCGTGAGTTGCTCGTCTTACAAGGGCGATTGTTTAAGATGTCAAACGAGGAGGCGCACCGTCGTGCGGATGAGTTGTTAGAAGTCGTGTCCCTGACAGATGCCGCAGATCGACGGAGTGGAACATATTCAGGTGGGATGCGGCGACGTCTTGACTTAGCCCTTACGCTCGTCCATCGCCCGACCGTATTGTTTTTAGATGAGCCGACGACGGGTCTCGATCCGGCGAGTCGGATTGAAATATGGAATGAAGTGCGCAGACTGAACCAAGAGTTTGGGACGACGATTTTTTTGACGACCCAGTACTTAGAAGAAGCGGATGAATTGGCTGACCGAATCGCGATCATCAATCACGGGAAGATCGTCAGTGAAGGAACAGCCGAAGAGCTGAAACAACTCGTCGGTGGTGAGACGATTGCGATGGATTTTTCGAACGAATCAGACGCGACGACTGCCGCCGCGCTCTTTCAGACGACGGCGAACGGGAACCATGTATCTTTCGAACTGCGTGATGTGACGCTGACCGAAATCGTTCGGTCGTTAGATGAACAAGGACTACAGCCTGAACGATTGACGGTGAAGCAACCGTCGCTCGATGATGTGTTCTTGAAAGTGACAGGCGAATCATATGAAGGAGGCGAGCTTCGTGTGGACTGAGACATGGTTATTCACGAAACGGAGTTTAGTGACGACGATTCGAAATCCGTTTTCGTTTATCCCGAACTTGATCATCTCTGTTTTCTTTTTACTCGTGTATACGAGCGGCTTATCGAGCGTTGCCTCGTTGCCTCAGTTCGAAGGAAGTGATTACTTGAACTTCATCTTACCCGTATCAATCGTCTCGGGTGCAGTCGGGGGAGCAGGGGGGACCGGACAAGCCCTTGTACGTGATATTGAGAGTGGGTATTTTGCGAGGTTATTATTGACTCCCGCGACCCGGACCGCGATCGTGCTCGGACCAATGATTGCCGGGATGTTGCAACTACTTGTTCAAACGCTACTCATCTTTGCGGTCGCATTTCTCCTCGGCCTCACGATTCCGGTCGGCGCGGTCGGGTTCTTCTTCACGGTATTACTCGCCATCGGGTTCGGCCTTGGATTTGCGGGCTATTCCGTTGGTGTAGCGCTAAAAACACGGAATGCGCAAGCGGCGCAGGCGGGTACGCTGTTGTTCTTCCCTCTCATTTTCTTATCGACGACGTTCGTTCCGAAAGAATTGATTGAGGCGGAGTGGCTGAAAGTGGCGGCGACATTCAATCCGACCACGTATATTTTTGAAGGGATGCGGGCCGTTTTGACCCAACCGGAGATTGATTGGGGTGCTCTATCGGCAGGGCTCGCGGTAGCTGGTACGATGAGTGTACTCATGATTGTCTTTGCGGCGACGAATGCGAGAGGGGCATTGAAACAAAAATAAATAAGGGAGGAGTTGGATGCAAGAACTTTCGACGATGATTCGGATTGTTTTGACAGGGGTTGGTGCGTATATATCAATCATTTTGATGTTGCGTATTTCTGGTAAACGAACGTTAGCTAAAATGAATGCATTCGACTTTATCGTGACGGTGGCGATGGGTTCTATATTAGCGACTACGTTAACGAGTCAACAAACAACATTGCTTGCAGGGTTAACGGCATTTGGAACGCTAGTCGTCTTACAATATTTGTTGGCGAAATTGTCTAAACGATTTAGAACAGTGAACCGAATGATTAAATCGGAACCGACTTTACTATTTTATAGAGGAAATTATTTGGAAAAATATTTAAGGAAAGAACGAATATTAGAAATGGAAGTCATGCAAGCGATACGTGCGAGTGGAACTCCTTTAGAACAAGTCGAGGCGGTTGTTTTGGAAACCGATGGGACTTTCTCGGTACTAAAGGATTCTCAGGATGTGATGGAACACGTAAATCAATAAAAAACGACTCGGTTCCCATGAACCGAGTCGTGATGTTGAATTAGAGGTATGATCCAGCGCCAACGTAACGTGGTGCCCAGTATCCAGAAGTGAAGCTCGCGTATTTCACGCCGCCTGTTTCTGAGTTGATCATTTGTGTTTTGCTAAGTGCCATCCCAACGTGTTGGATCGTCCCACCTGAGTGTGAGAAGAAGACGAGGTCACCAGCTTGAATCGATGACTTCGAGATTTTTTTCGCGCTTGAGTATTGCTGGCGTGAAGAACGTGGGAGTGTTTTGCCGATTGCTTTTTTGTAAACATGTCCAGTGTAGCCTGAGCAGTCAAATCCAGCAGTCGTTGTTCCACCGTAACGGTAAGGTGTACCGAGGTATTTTTTCGACTCAGCAACGAGTTTCGCACGTTTGCTTGACGATGACGTTGAAACTGTCGTCGTTGTTGAAGTTGATGTTCTCGGCTTCAAGTACGTGTACGTTGAAGAAGCTGAGATGTAACGGTGTGTACCTTTGTAGTTGATCTTATAAAATGAACCGGATTTACCAAGGTATGTATAGCGTTGACCTTTATCCATCTTCGCGACAACTTTCGATGACGTAAGTGACGGGGCAGTGCGGATGTTCAAGCCGTTGACTTTCGAGTAAGCGAACGTGCCAGTAGCGGCTTCTGCTTGTTCACCAGTTGAGAACATGAGACCCGAGAAAGCAACAGTAGCAGCGACGACGATAGATGCAATACGCTTTAACATTGTGTAATTCCCTCCGTTTTTAAAATCAAATCGTTATTATATGACAAAGTCGAGTATTTTATAGTCGAGCACAAGTTGCGAGTATTACCCGGTTTCCTGTGCAAATAAACTATATCATGCGCAAGACCGATGGCATTTTTCAATCACAAGTCAAAAAAGCGTTTTCTTGTAACAGAAATGAAACAATATGTGGATATAGCACTTATTTTGTTACAAAATCATCTTTTACTGTGTAAGGTTTTGTACAAGAGGGAAACGCATGAGCAAAAGGTGATTTTTGCACGGTGACGACACGGAGAAAATGTGATTAGATGATGACAGAACAAAAATAATCAAGTTGAATACTTCTTGTAATGAAATGTAGAAAGATAGGTGACTTGAATGAGTCAACAGACAGAACCGACAAAAAATTACACGCTTCGTGAACTCGAGACGAAGACGTTAAAAGAACTATATGAGATCGCCAAAGAAGTCAAAGTTCCAAACTTCCGAGAAGCACGGAAACGTGAACTCATGTTTCGGATTTTGAAATCTCAGGCCGAATCAAAAGATTTGTACTTCCTCGAAGGTATTCTAGAAATCATTCCACCGAATCCTCAGTCGCAAAATGACGGCGGATTTGGCTTCCTCCGACCAATCAATTACTCTCAATCTTCCGAAGACATCTACATCGCTGCTTCACAAATTCGTCGTTTCAACCTCCGAAATGGGGACCTCGTGACGGGGAAAGTCCGCAAACCAAAAGAGAACGAACGATTCCAAGGGTTGTTGAGTGTAGAGGCGGTCAACGGGGAGTCGACGGACTCGACGCGGTCACGCGATTACTTCCCGGCGCTCACTCCGATTTACCCGGAACAACAGATGGTGCTCGAGACAGAACCGAAACATCTCTCAGTACGTGTCATGGATATGATTGCGCCAGTCGGATTCGGACAACGTGGATTGATTGTCGCACCACCAAAAGCGGGGAAAACCTCGCTCTTAAAAGAGATTGCGAACTCGATCACGACGAATCATCCAAACGTCGAACTGATCATTCTGTTGATCGATGAGCGACCAGAGGAAGTGACCGACATCCAACGTTCTGTCCCGGATGCGGACGTGGCCTTCTCGACGTTTGATGAGACACCGGAAAACCATGCGCGCATTTCAGAACTCGTCCTCGAACGGGCGATGCGTCTCGTGGAACATAAGAAAGACGTGGTCATCTTACTTGATTCGATCACACGATTGACGCGTGCGTATAACCTATCCGTTCCACCGAGCGGACGAACACTCTCTGGGGGGATCGACCCGGCAGCGTTCCACAAACCGAAAAAATTCTTCGGGGCGGCCCGGAATATAGAAGACGGGGGTAGCTTGACGATTCTTGCGACCGCACTCGTCGATACCGGTTCACGAATGGATGACGTCATCTATGAGGAATTCAAAGGAACGGGGAACATGGAGCTCCATCTTGATCGGAAATTGGCGGAACGCCGCATCTTCCCGGCAATCGACATTCGTCGTTCGGGGACGCGGAAAGAAGAGCTGTTACTCGGCAAGGACGAACTCGACTCGCTATGGACGATTCGTCGTACGATGAACGAGTCTCCGGACTTCGTGGAACACTTCTTACGCCGTGTCCGTGAGACGAAAACGAACCTCGACTTTTTCGCTGCGTTAGAGGCAGATAAGAAAAAAAGACGACCGGTGAAAAAAACGAAAACAGACTTGTAAATCCTATAGTAGGGTGATATTATATTCTAGTGAACTTTCTCTAGGTTGAAAGAATACTTAGGGCCGAAGGAGTTGAAAAGCAATGAAACAAGGAATCCACCCAGAATACCGTAAAGTCGTATTCATGGACTCGACGACAGAATTCAAATTCATCACTGGTTCAACTCGTTACTCTAACGAGACAATCACGATGGAAGATGGAAACGAGTACCCACTCATCCGTGTCGATGTATCTTCTGATTCGCACCCGTTCTACACAGGTCGCCAGAAATTCGCATCTGCAGATGGTCGTATCGAGCGCTTCAACAAGAAATACCAACGTTAATCGTAAAGTTGTATGCTCACCGCCTAGGGATTGCCCTTGGCGGTTTTTTGTTGCATAGACGCGGGTAAAGAGACAAAAGACTGTCGTTAGGGGGCCGTTATGGAACTTATACTCATCAGTATCAGCTTGTTAATCGGGGTCGGCATCATGTCACAGTGGTTGGCATGGCGCTATCAAATTCCGGCAATCATCATTATGACGCTCGCCGGGGTGTTGGCAGGTCCGATTCTTGGGCTGTTTGATCCGCGTGAACTACTAGGGGATTTATATAGTCCCATCATTTCGTTTGCGGTCGCCATCATCTTATTCGAAGGAAGTCTCGGGCTTCACTTCAGCGAGATCAATCAATTCCGACGGTCAATTGTTCGCATCGTCACGGTCGGAGTCGCCCTGGCGTTCGTCGGGATGTCGCTACTCATCCAGCACGTCGGAGGGTTGCATTGGGTCGTTGCGTGGACGATGGGAGCACTCTTCGTCGTGACGGGTCCGACTGTTGTCATCCCGTTATTGCGACAGGCTCACTTGAAAGATCGTGTCGGAGCGATTTTGAAGTGGGAAGGAATTATCGTGGATCCGGTCGGGGCACTGCTTGGACTCTTCGTCGTCCGACTTGGATACATCGTATATGAAGGAATGGACTTATGGATGCAGCTCTTGTTTGCCGGTGCTTGTATTGTCGGGATCGGACTCGGGTATTTGTTCGGACATCTCCTCATGGGATGGTTTGTCGCGGAGAAAGTACCACGTTATCTACGTGCCTCGGTCACATTGACGGCCGTCCTCATCTTATTTTCGCTCAGCGAGCTCATGATGCACGAAGTCGGTCTTCTCGCCGTGACGGCGATGGGGATGACGATGGCCAATACGAAACATCGGGACGAAGAGATTATCGAAGAACTGCAATCGTTTAAAGAAGACATTTCAATTTTGCTCATTTCGTCCGTCTTCATCTTATTGACGGCGTCGCTTTCACGCGCCGAGCTTTTAAATATCTTCCAATGGCCACTGCTCTTGACGATTGCCGGGATTCTCTTCTTGGTTCGTCCGGTTGCGATTTACTTGTCGACGATTGGTGGAGGACTGCCGCTAGCGGAACGAGGGTTCATCGGTTGGATTGCACCGCGCGGAATCGTCGCGATGACGGTCGCTGGATTCTTTGCTGAAGAAGTCGCACATCTCGGGATTGACGATGCGAAGCAAATGTTACCGCTCACGCTCGGACTCGTCTTCATTTCCGTAACGTTACACGGTCTCACGATCCGACCGCTCGCACGTAAATTAAAATTAATTGATGTGCAAAAAGAAGCGAAAGCCGACGAGTAAAGGGCGGATTCACTTCTAAGAAAATTTGGAAGAAGTCAACCCTTTTCCTCAACTCGAAAGATAGGTATAATCGGAAAGCGATTATCGATGGAGAGGGCGAAGAACAATGATGCATGTGACGAACCGATACGGTTGGATTGAAGTGATTTGTGGGAGTATGTTTTCAGGGAAGTCGGAGGAATTGATTCGCCGTGTCCGCCGCGCTCACTATGGAAAGATTCCGGTCCAAGTGTTCAAACCAGCAATCGACGACCGGTATCATGAAGAGAACGTCGTCTCACATACGGGCAACTCGGTCGTGGCGGTACCCGTCGCATCGAGCCAAGACTTATACGATGCCGTGCGGGAAGAAACGCAAGTCATCGCGATTGATGAGGTACAATTCTTTGACGAAGGCATCGTCGATGTCATCGAACAGCTCGCGAACGAGGACAAACGCGTGATCTGTGCCGGGCTCGATATGGACTTTCGAGGTGAACCGTTCACGATGATGCCTGAACTGTTGTCGCGTGCGGAGTTTGTGACGAAACTGCAGGCGATCTGCTTGTCATGTGGCGCACCGGCTTCACGGACGCAACGATTGATTGACGGACAGCCGGCTCGTTATGAAGATCCGGTCATCTTGGTCGGCGCTTCGGAGTCGTACGAACCGCGATGCCGTCATTGCCATGACGTACCGAATAAACCACATCCGGTCCGCCATACGGTGGTAGACTGATGAATCAACGGACCGCCCTCGGCGGTCCGTTTTTTTGCTATAATAGATAGAGTTTGATTTGACGGAGAAAGGACGGATCATCATGTTTGACCGTTTAAGTGTATTAGAAGATCGCTATATGCAATTGAATGAAATGCTCGCCGACCCAGAAGTGCTCAGCGACTCGACGAAGTTGAGACAATATTCGAAAGAACAGGCGCAGTTAGAAGAGACGGTACAGATGTATCGTCAATATAAAGAGAAGAGCGAGGCGTTCAAAGAAGCGAAGGCAATGCTCGAAGACCGGACGCTCGATGCCGACATGCGCGAGCTTGCTAAAGAAGAGATGAATCTCTTGGAGCCGGAAGTGAAAGAGCTTGAAGCGAAGTTGCGGATTTTGTTGCTTCCGAAAGACCCGAACGATGATAAGAATGTTATCGTCGAAGTCCGAGGCGCGGCAGGTGGAGACGAGGCAGCCCTTTTCGCGGGCGATTTATACAAGATGTACACGCGATTCGCCGAGCGTCAAAACTGGAAAGTTGAACTGATTGACGCGAACTATACGGAGCTCGGTGGGTTCAAAGAAGTCACGTTCATGATTAACGGGGCAGGTGCTTACTCGAAGCTCAAGTTTGAGAACGGGGCGCATCGTGTACAACGCGTCCCGTCGACGGAGTCGGGAGGGCGAATCCATACGTCTACGGCAACGGTTGCCGTCTTGCCTGAAGCGGAAGATGTCGAGGTGCATATCGATATGAAAGATGTACGTGTCGATACGTTCACTTCGTCAGGTCCAGGAGGACAGTCCGTCAACACGACGCAGTCCGCCGTCCGTTTGACACACATCCCGTCCGGTCTCGTCGTCTCGTGTCAGGATGAGAAGTCACAACATAAAAACAAAGACAAGGCGATGAAGGTGCTTCGGGCACGTCTGTATGACAAGATGCAAAGCGAGCATATGGAAGAACTGTCGGCACAGCGGAAATCCGCTGTCGGGACAGGGGACCGCTCTGAACGGATTCGCACGTATAACTTTCCACAAAGTCGTGTCACCGATCACCGTATCGGATTGACGCTCCAGAAGTTAGATCGTGTATTAGCGGGTGAACTCGAGGATATCATTGACGCCCTCATCATGGATGAACAGGCACGTCTCATGGAGGATGCGGAATGATGCGTGTCGCTGCGCTACTTAAGCAGACAGAAGAGCGGCTTCAAAAGGCCGGGCGTGACCGTGCGGCTGCCGAATGGTGGCTCATGCACGTGCTTGATGTCGACCGAACAGGTCTCCTCGTTCGATTGTCGGATGAACTATCCGCGGATGAATCGGAACGGTTCGAAGCCGGAATCGAGCGTCTATTGACTGGAGAACCCGTACAACACGTGATCGGACAGGCACCGTTTTATGGTCGCTCGTTCGAAGTGAATCGGGACGTCTTGATCCCGAGACCGGAAACAGAAGAGTTGATTGACTGGCTTCTCGGGCAAATTCGTCACGTAGCAGACGATGAAATCGTGGACATCGGAACAGGGAGCGGGGCGATTGCAATCACGCTCAGTTTAGAACTCGGTGTCCGGGTACAGACGGTCGACATTTCCCCGAAAGCGATTGTAGTCGCGAAACGGAATGCGGAAGCGCTCGGTGCGAATGTTCGCTTCTATGAAGGGGACGGACTCGCCCCGATTGCCGATCAATCGATTCGGATTCTCGTCTCGAACCCACCATATATCGAGGCCAACGTGTTATTAGATGAAACGGTTGTCGGCTATGAACCGCATCTCGCACTCTTTGGCGGAGCGGATGGACTCGACATGTATCGCCAACTGATTTCAGAGTCAGTGCGCGTCTTACGTGCCGATTGGCAATTGATTGCGTTTGAAATCGGGTATAACCAAGGACAAGATGTGAAATCATTACTGTCTGAACGTTATCCTGAAGCAGAAACGGGTATTTTAAAAGATATAAACGGCAAGGACCGTATCGTCTATGCCGTAAGGGAAGGGATTGCGTATGGAAACGAAATGGATTAAATCGAATGAGATTGAAGAGGGGGTACGTCTTCTTCAAGCGGGTGAAATCATCGCCATGCCGACAGAAACGGTCTATGGTCTCGCAGGGGACGCCATGAATGATGTGGCGATTCGCAAGATTTTCGAGGCGAAGGGCCGACCGTCGGATAACCCACTCATCGTCCATATCGCTTCAATCGAACAAACGAAACTGTTTGTCGATTCGATTCCTTCTGTTGCCATGCGCTTGATGGATGCGTTTTGGCCAGGCGCTTTGACGATCATCTTGCCTTCAAACGGCCGAGCCTCATCGCTCGTGACCGCAGGACTGGATTCCATCGGACTTCGGATGCCGAATCATTCGGCGGCACTTGAGTTGATTCGCGAGTCAGGCTTAGGGCTTGCGGCACCAAGTGCGAACCGTTCCGGGCGTCCGTCTCCGACGACCGCTCAACATGTGGCTGACGATTTGGCCGGGCGGATTGCGGGGATTGTCGATGGAGGTCCAACTGGAATCGGCGTCGAGTCAACCGTCATCGATTGTACGGGGGACACGGTGACGATTTTACGACCGGGTGGCGTGACGCGAGAAGAAATCGAAGCTGTCATCGGACCGGTCGCCTTAGATGCCAATTTGAGTGATGACAAAGCCGCACCACGATCACCGGGAATGAAATACACGCATTATGCCCCAACGGCGCCCGTCTTTTTAGTCGATGGCACACGTGAAGATTTACAACGTGTCATTGAGGAGCGGAAGCAAACAGGGTTGCGGATCGGTGCACTCGTATTCGATGAAGAGCCGACAATGGCTGATGTCACCTATTCCCTCGGTACTTCGATGGAAATGGCGGCGCAACGTTTATACGATGCCCTTCGTCGATTTGATGAAACGGACGTCGATGAGATTTATGTGAACAAGATTGAACCGGTCGGGGTCGCCTTAGCCGTCTATAACCGCTTGTACAAAGCGGCGGGAGGGAAGGTCGTTCACCCGACGAAAGATGCCTAAAGACATAGAGGAGGACACGCGATGTCAATGAAACGCGTATTATTCATATGTAGTGGCAACACGTGCCGAAGCCCGATGGCGATGGCCTTGCTCCGTTCGAAAATGACTGGGGACGAGTTTGATATTCGCTCAGCCGGTCTACGGACAATGCAAGGATTCGATGCTTCTGAAAATGCACTGCAAGTTCTCAGAGAACGTGGGATCGAGCTCGACCACGTCACCCAGACGTTTGATGAGGTGTTAGGAAATTGGGCAGACATCATCTTGACGATGACACGTGCGCACCGCGAACAAATTCGGGATACATACCCGGATTTGGCAGAGCGGACGTACACGCTCTACGAATTCGTGACAGGGCTTGAGCGAGACATCAATGACCCGTTCGGCGGTTCGATGAATGTGTATCGCCAAGTGCGAAACGAACTCGAGCCACTCGTGAATCGACTTGTGCTAAAATTAACGAATGATGGGTCAAAGGTGACGAAACCACCGAGACGCCTACCAAAGAAGACGGGGGAATGAACGAATGAAAATTGCAATTGGCGCCGATCACGGCGGATTCAACTTAAAGAGAGACATCGTAGCATTGCTTGAGGAACTCGGACATGAGTATAAAGACTTTGGCACGCACTCGGCCGACTCGATTGACTACCCAGACGTAGCCATTCCGGTCGCAGAAGCTGTCGCGGCAGGCGAGTTCGATCGTGGGATTTTGATTTGCGGTACAGGAATCGGAATCGGGATCGCAGCGAACAAAGTCAAAGGGATTCGTGCGGCACTCGTTCACGACTCATTCAGTGCGAAAGCGACACGTCAGCATAACGACTCGAACATCATGACGATGGGCGAGCGTGTCATTGGACCTGGCCTTGCGGTCGATTTGGTGGCGACGTGGCTTGATACGGACTTTGAAGGCGGTCGCCATTCAAACCGTGTCGACAAGATGAGCGCATACGAATCGAAGTGAGCCCGATGAAGACGGAACTTCTCGGATTATTAACGGAGCTTCACGAACGGTTCCCGTTGAATGATGAGCGTATTCTCGTCATCGGATGCTCCACAAGTGAAGTGCTTGGGAAGACGATCGGCAAGGCAGGGTCCATCGACGTCGCAGAAGAATTGATGGAGGCCTTCCTTGAATTGAAAGAGAAGACGGGTGTCCATTTGGCGTTCCAAGGGTGTGAGCATATCAACCGTGCTCTCACCGTGGAACGACGGACGCTCAAGCAGTTCGGTCTCACAGAGGTGACGGTCGTTCCTGTCCGTTCGGCGGGTGGGGCGATGTCGGAGAAGGCATATGCGAACTTCGAGGAACCATGTGTCGTCGAATCGATTCAAGCGGATGCGGGAATCGACATCGGCTCGACGTTGATTGGGATGCATTTGAAGCCAGTGGCCATCCCGGTCCGACTATCGTCGAAACATCTCGGCGAAGCGTACGTCACGTTTGCGGTCACGAGACCAAAACTGATTGGTGGGCCACGAGCTCACTATCCAAACAAATGAAAAAAGCATCGCATTCAGGTTTTTCGACCGAATGCGATGCTTTTTTGTGGTTACAACTCTTCACCGAATAAATACGACACGACCATCGGGAAACGTTCACGCCATGCAAGTTCGTTATGGACGCCTTCTTCGATCACTTCGAAACGGATGTGCTCGACCTTGTCTTTTAACAGGTTGTACACCCGTTCGCTCGACTCCAGATACATCTCATTCGTCGGTCCGTTCTCCATCGGTTCTTCGACTTCTTTGGCACCGACGTCTAAATAGAGACGTTCGACACCTTTTAAATCACTTGCCTCAATCAATTGCTCCAGCTCGGTTTGATTGAACCAGAAGGCAGACGATAAGGAAGCAACGCGCTTAAAGATTTCAGGATACACACACGCTGCGTAGACCGAGATGAGTCCACCCATCGAGCTTCCCATCATCGCCGTTTCTTCCGGAATGGTCCGGTAGTCGGCATCGATTTTAGGTTTTAGTTCTTGGGCGATATATTCAATGTATGCCGATCCTTCCCCACCAAGGACGATGTCTCGTCCGAGCAGGCTGTCCCCAATGTATGGATTTTCCCACGGTCCGTACTCATCGAGTCGTTTTTCCCCAGGGGCGCTATCGAGGGCGACGACAATCAAGTCACGTTTCGAGGCGTCTAAATATTCACCAATGCGCCAGCTCATGTTGTAGCTTGCCTCCTCGTCAGCGAAACAGTTTTGCCCGTCATGCATATAGAGAACGGGATACCGTTTTTCCGATGTCTCATAGTCGGCAGGTGTATACACCCGAACCGTCCGGGTGCGTTCGAACGGTGTAATCGTGATTTCTTTTGTCTCAATCATGAAGTGACCTCCTTTGCATTCTCTCTAAATGATACCCAACTTTTCGTCAGATTATAGCGATACCCAAAAAAACAAGCGTGTGGTACGATGGGGGTGTTGATTTTTAGACATTTAGAGGGGGTCTTCACATGGTAAACACGACGAAGTTAAAAGTGCAGGATGCAGAATTGTTTGAGGCAATGCAACACGAGCTCGGTCGTCAACGCGACAACATCGAACTCATCGCTTCAGAAAACTTTGTTTCAGAAGCAGTCATGGAAGCGCAAGGAGGCGTATTGACGAACAAATATGCCGAAGGATATCCAGGACGCCGTTATTATGGTGGCTGTGAGTTTGTCGACGTCGCTGAAAACTTGGCGCGTGACCGTGCGAAAGCATTGTTCGGTGCAGAACATGCGAACGTACAACCACACTCTGGTGCACAAGCGAACATGGCAGTTTATTTCACAGTGCTTGAAGCAGGAGACACGGTGCTCGGGATGAACTTATCACACGGTGGTCACTTGACGCACGGTAGCCCGGTCAACTTCTCGGGAGTGCAGTATAACTTCGTCGAATACGGTGTAGACAAAGAGACAGAACACATCGACTATGAAGTCGTCGCAGCGCTCGCGAAAGAACATAAACCGAAATTGATTGTCGCGGGAGCTTCGGCTTATCCACGTACAATCGACTTCGCGAAGTTCCGTGAGATTGCGGACAGTGTCGATGCGTACCTCATGGTCGATATGGCACACATCGCTGGACTCGTGGCAGCAGGTCTTCACCCGAACCCGGTCGAGCATGCGGATTTCGTCACGACAACGACGCACAAGACACTCCGTGGACCACGTGGCGGTATGATTCTTTGTAAAGAAGAGTTTGCGAAAGCAATCGACAAATCCATCTTCCCAGGAATTCAAGGTGGACCGCTCATGCACGTCATCGCAGCGAAAGCAGTTGCGTTCGGAGAGGCACTCCAACCAGAATTCAAAGACTATCAACGTCAAGTCATCGCCAATGCACAGGCACTTGCGGCTGGTCTTGAAGAAGAGGGGCTCCGAATCGTATCGGGCGGAACGGACAACCACCTCTTACTCGTCGACCTTCAAGGAATTGACATCACAGGGAAAGCGGCGGAGCATGCGCTCGACGCTGCAGGGATCACGGTCAACAAAAACACGATCCCATTCGATCCAGCGTCACCGTTCGTCACAAGCGGAATCCGTCTCGGTACGGCAGCGATGACGACGCGTGGCTTCAAAGAGGACGATATGCAAGAAGTGGCACGCCTAATCGGTCGTGTACTCAAACAACATGAAGATGAGTCGGTACTCGCAGAAGCACTTCAAGACGTGCGTACGTTAACTGCGAAGTTCCCACTTTACCCAGAACGAGGCTGAGTCAATGGACATCCGGACACTCGCAGAACGAGAGCTATCCGAACTCCCATTGTTCGATATGACGGAATGGTTGGCTCGTAAGGGGGAACACGACCCATCTTTCCGTCTTGTCGCCAGTGAGTTCGGGGTCATCACGACGCTCCTCGACCATGGCTATTACGAAGAAGCGAGCGAACGAATCGTACCGCTCCTCGGGATGAAAGTGCCCGCTGCGTTCCATCGACTAGGTCTTGCGCTAGAAGTGAAGGCGAACGGGAAAAAAGCGGCCAAGCGCCGCTTTCGTTCGTTTTCTCCGGCCGTCATCCAGCACTCAGATTTAGCCGAGTGGCGACAGGCTTTCAAGTTTGATAAGAAATGGCTCGGTCTTCCGCTCGTCGTGGGACTTGCTGCAGCTGCGCTCGTGTTTTGGCCAGATACCGAACCTCCGATTGTCCCGCCAAGCGAGACCGATCAAGTCGTCGTCGAGACGGTGACCGAGGAAGAGGCGATGGCGGAGCGCTTGAAGGAACTAGAAGCGGAAGTCGCTCGACTTGAGAAGGAAAATGAACAGCTACAAGGTCAAGAAGAAGCACCAAGTGATTCAGCGGAAGAGAAGCCGAAACAAGCGACTGACGTCGTACAGTTAGCGGAGGTCGAAGCGCTCGTACAAGACAAACAGTACGAGCAAGCTGAACAGTTGCTCGACGGAGAAGCGAAAGCAGGTCAAGAACAGGCGGTTGGATTTTATCGACTCCTTGTCGACAACAAGTTAGGAAAAGCGAAAATCGCGGATTACGCTTCTTATCTCGATTCCTATCCTGAGTCTGGGTACAAGGCAGACGTCCTATGGATGAAAGGGATTGCCGAGAAAAAAGCGGACGATCCCGCTTATCGAGAGACGTTGACGACCGTGTCAGAAATGAAAGGAACGTATTGGGCGCCGATTGCGAAATCCGTGCTCGACGAGTGAGGTGTTGCGCAAGCAGCGCCTTTTCTCATGAAATTTTAATGAACTCCACCTCGATTTCTCGTTTTCACCTCGTATGATGCGAGTAGGAGGGATGCGCGAATGAAACGTTTACTGAAAACAATTGGGACTAGTTTATTGGCAATCGGACTGATGGGAATCGGACTTGCCGGTTTCTTGTTCTTTACGACACCGGGGCAATCAAGCCTCACGCAACTGTCGCTCGCGGCAACGGGCATCGAGCAGCAAATCGAGCAAGTCGATGAGACGTGGGACCAATGGGAAGACCGTCTCGAACGACAAGTGGAATCAGCAATCCCGGAAGGCGTCCGTCTGTTTTTTGAGGATTGATTTCGGGAAATGAATACCAATACGTCGAGCGGTCCGCTCGGCGTTTTTTCAAAGGAGTGAGCAGGATGCAGACGATTCTGGTCGTAGAAGATGATTCGAAGATTGCACGGTTACTGGAACTAGAGTTGAAGCATGCAGGGTATGAAGTCGTCGTGGCGACAGATGGGCGTAGTGGTTTAGAGCGGGCCGTCGCTAACGAGATCGACCTCGTCTTACTCGATATCATGTTGCCTCAAATGAGCGGACTCGAGGTAGTCCGTCGATTAAAAGAAGAACGACCGCTGTTGCCGGTTCTCATGGTGACGGCTCGTGGAGACCGCTATGACAAAGTGAGTGGACTCGACCTAGGGGCTGATGACTACATCACGAAACCGTTTGAAATCGAAGAAGTGCTCGCTCGCATTCGGGCGTTTTTGCGCATGCGCCAGCTCGTTCGGCAGGACCATTCCGAGCATGTCCTGACCTATGAGACACTCAAGGTCGATGTGAATCGACATGAAGTGTTTTGCGAGGGGAATAAAGTCGATTTGACGCGACGGGAGTTTGATTTATTGGTCTTCTTTTTAGAGAACCCCGAGCGCGTCTTGACCCGTGATCAACTCGTCGAACATGTGTGGGGATTTGATTACTTCGGTGATACGAACGTCGTGGACGTATATGTCCGTTATGTCCGAAAGAAACTGACCGGGTCTTGGATTCAAACCGTCCGTGGTGTCGGGTATATGTTGAAGCGTGGTGAGTGAACATGTTACGTACAAAAATCGCCTGGGCGATGACCGGGTTCATGTTGCTGCTCCTTCTCGTCTCGTTTGGCGTGACATGGTTCGTCGCGAGGCAAGAAATCGTCGATTCACGTTTTGACGTGTTACTACAAGCGTTAAACTTATTAGAAGAAGACGTCCGAAACAGCGATGCCGTGTTGTCCCTTCATGAAGACAGTGTCGTTCTAGAGCGTCAAGAAAACGGGGAGTGGGGAATCATCGGTGGAGAAGTGCCGAATGGAACAGAGTTTCCCATCAATTACGGAGAACCGGCACTCATCGATGACTGGTTTGTCGTCGCAACGACGGATGGACTGGCATTCGGGTTTCAAGACCGAGCGGTGAGTGACACGATTCAAGCGTTGGCGACAATTTTTCTCGTCATGTTTTTCCTAGCCGTCCTTTTGACCTTCCTCGGTACATGGTGGATTTTACGCCAAGGGCTGTCGCCGTTACGGCGATTGACGGATACGATGGAACGGATTACCGAATCGGGCAAATTAGAAACGATTGAGGTCGATGACCGAAAGGACGAAGTGACACTCCTTTCAAACGGATTCAACCATATGATTGAGCGGGTCGAAGGGACGATGGACCAACAGCGACGTTTCGTTGCCGATGTTTCACATGAACTAAAAACACCACTGACCGTCATCGAAGGTTACGCGAAATTATTGCAGCGCTGGGGACAAGAGGACGAGAGTGTCCGCGCCGAGGCAATCGATCATATTTTGACGGAGTCGCGACAGATGCGAAACGATTTGATTGAACCGATGCTAGAATTAAATCGCTTCGCTGCGCTTGAAGAGGTCGACCGAGAAGACATTGATTTGGCTGAGCTTGGAGACATGTTAACAGAACGATTTTTACGGTCGCACGGCGTACACCTTCCCATCGATGCGAACGGTAGCTGGTATGGACATCGTGAATCGTTACAACGCATTCTCGTCATTTTGATCGATAATAGTTTGAAATATGCAACAGAGACGAACCTTCACCTGACAGACAATCGAATCGAAGTGTGCGATAGGGGACCTGTCTTGTCAGATGAGATAAGAGCTCGTCTGTTCGACCGGTTTTATCGATTGGATGAGGCGAGGGACCGGAGCGGGAGTGGACTTGGTCTTGCGATTGCTAAGGAAGTCGCAGATGTGAACGGCTGGACGATCGGAAGCGAACCGAATGATCCTGACGGCAGTGTGTTTTTCCTCACTCGATGATGAACATTTCGCATTTTCTCATCAACTTCTAATGTAGTCTTAAATGCTCTCTCACACATGAGGGTTATGATGAAAATAAGAAGAACACATCACGAGGAGGAAATGAACATGAAACGCATCGGCTGGATCATCGGAGCTTTACTTGGCGTCATGGCAATTGTAGGAATTGGATTTTATGTGAGCGGGAATCAGACGGACACGGTCATCGTCCCGCAAGCCATCAATCAAGCGAGTGACGACAAATCGCAAGAAACAGCGGACGATTCTTCGTCAGCAGAAGATTCAAGCGTCAACGCATCAGATGACTCATCATCTTCACGAGTAGAAGATGACTATGAACTATACGGGACACTTGTCAACCTGACAAAAGAAGATGTCACAATCAGCTTCAATGGGAAAGAATCGACGTACCGCTTAGCGCAAACACATGAGATTGACGACGATACACCGCAAGTCGGTGACCGAGTGAAACTCGAATTGAATCGAAATGATGAAGTGAAAGAAGTGGACCGTGAAAGCGGAGATGACGATGCATATATTACTGGAACGCTCGTTAAACTCACAGATCAAGAAGTCACAGTCAACATCGATGGAAAAGAAAAAACGTATCCGCTCGCCGCACAATCTGAAATCGATGACGACACACCTCGGGTCGGGGATCGCGTCAAACTTGAAGTGAATCGAGATCAAGCAGTCATCGAAGTGGACAATGAATCCGACGATGACCAATATGAGCAAGAGGATTCTTCACAGGACGATTCCTCACAAGATGATTCTTCTGAAGATGAACGCGAGAATGATTAATTAAAGATTCGAAAGAACCAATCTCTCAAGAGGTTGGTTCTTTTTTGTAGATATATATATCCAATCAAAAGCTTCTACCCAACCATCAGAAACGTAATAATTCTGAAATCATCACAAAAATAGGTTATATGTTATGATGTACAAGAAAAATTTAGGTGGTTTTCACCTAATTGGGAATGAGGGGAACATCAATGCGGACGTACTGGGGGATTTTACTCAGTTGTATCTTGTTGAGTGGATGTGGTGCCGAGACGTTGAACGCGATTGAATTACGTCCTTTGTCATCTTATCGAGTCGAACAAGAGCCTGAGGTGGCATTAACCGAACAAACAAAAGAAAATATGCTTACATATTGCGAGAAGCGTCCGACCGATGTCTTACCGAAACGGAGAGCGAAGGTGGCAGAGGTGACATTCCGTCACCCTCTTTACGAAGCACTCGGCTATAAAAATGTGAAGTATTTTGCAGCAGGGGAAGAGCGATATCTGACTTGTGCAAACAGTAACCAATTGATGGAACGGACGTTTGCGATTGAACCGATTCCAGAGTTTGAAGCACTCGACAAGGAACGATTCGTCGAATCAGAGGTCGTCTCGACGATTGAGTTTGATCGCGTCGAGGACATGAAAGAAATCACGAGCACGTTTAAAATGAACGATACCCATGAAGCAGTGATTGCGGATTCGGCATTCCGTTACACGACGCCGGACACGGGTGCGATCTACGTGACGTTCGAGACCATTCGGAACGGCCGGACGCTTGATCCGATTGTCGAACCAAAACTGTTCCCGTTCCAAAGTGGAGAAAACGAAGGCTATGTCTTTTTGACAAGGCGGGCAGACAATCGAGTCGCTCTACAAATCGGGAAGACCCCTTCGCTTAGACAACTCGTTCTTCCGAGTATGTACGAAGCGCCGTACATGAAGGTCGACGCCAAAGAAGAAGAACTCTCGCTCGAAGGAAACCATCGAGAACTGATGAAACGAATCATCCTCTCGGAACAACCGATCGAGGAGGACGTGTCTGAACAAACCTCACTTGCGCTCTCGAAAACGTACGGTACCGTCCTTGAAATCTGGGGACACGTCCGCCGACCGGTCCTGAACAAGATGTCGTCACGACCAACTGATGAGGAGATGCAACTCGCTGTCTTTGAATCTAGCCGAGATACGGTCTGGTTAGACGGACCAAAAACCCAAGAACTGTTTGATGAATTGTCTCACGTCCAAATGCGTGAGAAGCCGACGAATGCCGTCAACATGGGGCAATTACACTTATATAGAGAATTGACGAAACAGTCGTTTGACGTATGGAAGACGGAAACCGAATTCTATTTAGTCGACCAAACGACGTCTCGGTCATATGAACTTCCTGCGAACGACTATTTCCAGGTCAATTGACGTTCAGGGCGTCTGACCTCTGATAAAATAGAAGTTGGCTCTACCCATCTCAACAGAGTTAGGGTACAATGCTCGAGAGAGAATGAGAGAGGAGTGAAGTAAGATGGGAAAAGTACATGTTTATGACCATCCTTTGATTCAGCACAAAATGACGATTATGCGAAAAGTAGAGACGGGGACGAAGCAGTTCCGTGAACTCGTCGACGAAGTTTCTTCACTTATGGCATACGAAATCACGCGCAGCCTACCCCTAACAGATGTAGAAATCGAGACACCGGTCTCTGTTTCCACTCAAAAGATGATTGCCGGCAAGAAATTGGGAATCGTCCCTATTTTACGTGCAGGACTTGGTATGGTGGATGGGTTCCTCAAAATGATGCCGAACGTAAAAGTCGGCCACATCGGTCTCTATCGTGATCCGGAAACACTTGAGCCACACGAATACTACTTGAAGCTCCCGACAGACGTGACGGAACGCGACTTCATCGTCGTCGACCCGATGCTTGCAACGGGCGGTTCTGCTGCTGATGCCATCGCGGCTCTTAAAAAACACGGAGCGAAGTCAATCAAGCTGGCTTGTCTTTGTGCAGCACCAGAAGGCGTAGAGCGTGTGCAAGCAGAACATCCGGATGTCGAGATTTATCTCGCGGCACTCGATGAAAAATTAAATGATCACGGTTATATCGTTCCTGGACTTGGGGATGCGGGTGACCGTTTGTTTGGTACAAAGTAAGAATGAAGCGGGAATCGTCGATGCGATTTCCGCTTTTTTTCATGATGCGTCTCAAATAATATTTGTCATTTTTGAATGTCACAAAATAGACACAAAAGTGAACGGGAAGAAATCGAAACACGAGACACTTGAATGCTGTTTCTTCTTATTTAAATAGAATCCCACAATCTTTCGTTTAGACGCCACGTGAAAATACGTCCAAAAAGAGCGATGAGATTCCTCACAAAAAAATGGGCAAAATCGCTCGACATGGCAAAAACATCCTCGGTATACTAAAACAGGACGTTGAAAACGATTTCAAAATGAAGTCAACGACCGTTTCGTAACTCTTTGTGAACGTAAACGTTTACCGATTGAAATTTCCAAAACGTGGGGGTATAAATGAACTATTCTTCATCTGATTCCGTTTATGAAATGTTATAAAGTCAACATTTTTATTTCAACGTTTCTTCACAATTTCTTTAAAAAGTGCATCAATTGTTTACTTTATGAAGTGCGTAAAACTATTGATACGACTTGATTTAAAGCGCTTTTATAATTGTGAAATTCATTGACTTCTTATGCCATTTCTATTACTCTGAACTTGTGTGACTTTTGATGGTCACGCGAGTGTGAATCCGTGAAGAACAGAGAAGCGCACCATGCGTGAAAGGGGGACCAGGATGGCGAAAAAAGACAATCGTTACCTATCCTATGCCTCACTCGCTTCACAAATTTCAACAGCACTTGCTGGACCGAT
Organism: Exiguobacterium sp. s129; assembly: GCF_018617585.1. Taxonomy (GTDB): domain Bacteria; phylum Bacillota; class Bacilli; order Exiguobacteriales; family Exiguobacteriaceae; genus Exiguobacterium; species Exiguobacterium aestuarii_A. The sequence continues at coordinate 248,492 of NZ_JACSKL010000001.1, read as the reverse complement.
CGTCATCGGTTATCTCGTCGGACAGTACGGCGAAAGACGTGAATTTTGGGGCACGTTTGGTTGGAATGTGTCGATCATCCTCGGACTCGTGTTCGGGATTACGGCGCTAGTTCTCACCCTTCGGAGTTTATTGACAGGAGAGGACGAATGAATACGATTCAAGCAGACAGAAAAGCACAGAAAGAACTGATGAAGCGTTATACGAAATGGTTTACCGTCTGGTTTGCGATTTTGCTCATCGGCGCATTCATCATCCCGATGTATAAAGCCGTATTTCTCGGGCTATTCATCGGCGGGGTCGGAAGTCTCATCATTCTACATATGCAGAATCGGAGCGTCATTCGCATGTATGACGTCATCGAGCATGGACGACGACCAAAGTCGCACGGGACCGTTTCAAGAATGGCGGTCGGTGCGTTAGCAGTGATAGTCGGTCTTCTCTATGAGGATCGGGTGTCCGTCATCGCGGTGGTAACTGGTCTAATCGCCGGCCACATCATACAATTTGGCGAGTTCACACTTGCCCAGCTCAGCAGGAAAAGAGGTGAATATTAATGGGTCATGAGTTTCCCACATATTCTCTGCACTTTGGGGACTATACGTTATACGGGAGCTGGACGAACGTCATTACAGTGCTAATAGCAGCGTTACTCGTCTTCGTATTCGCCATCTGGGGAACAAGACGTTTGGCTATGAAGCCGACTGGCAAACAAAACTTCATGGAATTCTTCGCGGAGTTCGTGCGTGGAATCATCGCTAGTGCGATGGACTGGAAGACAGGAGGACGCTTTATCGGATTTGGGATGACGTTGATTTTGTTCATTCTCTTCTCAAACTTGATGGGTCTACCGTTTAACGTCATTTCCGGACACTATCTGTGGTTCAACTCACCGACGGCCGATCCTTACGTAACCTTGGCGTTGTCGACACTCGTCGTTGCAATGTCGCATTACTACGGGGTGAAGCTACACGGATTCAAGCACTATTCGACGGAATTCGTAAAACCAGTCTGGTTCTTACTTCCGATCAAATTGATCGAGGAGTTTGCAAACACGTTGACGCTCGGTTTGCGTCTATACGGTAACATTTTTGCCGGTGAAATCATGATTACCATCATCTTGGGACTCGCGATTACAGCCGAAGGAGCACTCAACCCGCTCGGCGCAATCTTTGCGGTCGTACCAATGATTCTATGGCAAGGTTTCTCAATCTTTATCGGGGTTATCCAATCCTACATTTTCCTGACGCTTGCAATGGTGTACATCGGGCACAAAGCTTCGGCCGAACATTGATTCGGACATCTCGCCAAAGCGTTACAAACAACTTATTTACTTAACTTTTAGGAGGAATATACACAATGGAACAACTTAATCTTCTCGCAACAGCAATTGTTATCGGTCTTGGAGCACTCGCAGCTGGTATCGGTAACGGTTTGATCGTATACGGAACAGTACAAGGACAAGCACGTCAACCAGAACTCAAAAACGAACTTCGTCAAACAATGTTCATCGGTATCGGTTTGGTTGAGGCCCTCCCGATCATCGGTGTGGCTGTCGGTTTCCTTCTCCTCAACTCTTGATTCCGAGTTAACGAGAATAGCATGAGAGGGAGCACGTCTCCCTCACTTATTTAGTCAAGAGGAGGGTATGCATGGATACGATGATGATTGCAGCTGGTGCTGGTGGCGAAGGCCTCCGCATTCTAGATATGATCTTTACAATTTTCACATTCCTCGTACTCTTGGCCCTGTTGAAGAAATTTGCTTGGGGACCACTCCTTGGAATGATGAGACAGCGTGAAGAGTATGTAGCGAATGAGATTGAGCTCGCTGAAAAGAGCCGCAAAGATGCGGAAAACTATGTCGTCGAACAACGTGATGCACTCAGTGCGGCACGTACAGAGTCGAAAGAAATGCTCGACGCAAGCCGTCGACAAGCAGAAGCAGAACAAGCACGCTTGGTGGAGCAGGCGCGTTTGGAAGCTGAACAAATTAAAATCGAGGCAGAGAAAGCGATTGAGCGTGAGCGTGAGCTTGCGAAACAATCTCTTCAAACGGAAGTCGTCACACAGGCGCTTTCGGCAGCACGCCACGTCCTTCAATCAGACCTTAAAGGTGATGAAGCGAAACAACGTGCCCTCGTCACAGACTTCCTGTCTAAAGCGAAAGGTGCGAACTGATGAACGCATCACTAGCAAAACGCTATGCCAAAGCGCTCTTCGACTTAGCACGGGAACAAGGCACGCTCGACCAAGTCGAAGCGGAAGTGCGTCTGCTCGATGAAGTGCTCCACGCGACTCCTGAACTCATGGATCTCTTAACGAATCCGGCAGTCAGTGACAGCGAGCTTGCACAGCTTTTAAAAGACAGCTTTGGTGATATGACGGCGATTGTCGTGAACACACTTCTCGTCATGGTCGAAAACGACCGTGCGGCAGAGGTTCGCGCATTGCCACGTTACGTCCGCGACTACATCAACGACTATCGTGGGATTGCAGAGGGTATTGTCACAAGCGCCTACCCGTTGTCGGCAACAGACTTGAAAGACGTCGAACTCGTCTTCGGACAGAAGCTCGGGAAGACGCTCCAATTGAAGAACGTCGTCGATGAAGAAGTCATCGGTGGACTCCGTGTCCAAGTCGGATACACGACGTACGATGATACGATCGAAACGAAATTGACACGCCTCGAGCGTGAATTGTTGAATGCGTAAGAAATAGGGGTGAATTCAATGACAATCAAAGCTGAAGAAATTAGCGCCCTGCTAAAAGAACGAATCGCTTCGTACGGTTCTGAAATCGAAGTCAGCGAGACAGGTACAGTCATTCAAGTAGGTGACGGTATCGCTCGTGCACACGGACTCGATAACGTTATGGCGGGGGAACTCGTAGAGTTCTCTAACGGCGTAATGGGCTTGGCGCAAAACTTAGAAGAAGGTAACGTCGGGATTATCATCCTTGGCGATTACAAAGGCATTAAAGAAGGCGACTCTGTCAAACGTACAGGCCGCATCATGGAAGTACCAGTCGGTGAGGCACTCCTCGGACGTGTCGTGAACCCGCTCGGACAACCAATCGATGGTCAAGGACCAATCGTAACAGACACATATAACCCAATTGAGCGTAAAGCTTACGGCGTTATGGCGCGTAAATCGGTTCACGAACCACTTCAAACAGGAATTAAGGCGATTGACGCCCTCGTTCCAATCGGTCGTGGTCAGCGTGAGCTCATCATCGGTGACCGTCAAACAGGTAAAACATCTGTTGCCATCGATGCGATCATCAACCAAAAAGAAGAGAACATGATTTGTATCTACGTCGCAATCGGTCAGAAAGAATCGACTGTACGTGGTGTAGTAGAGACGCTTCGTCAAAACGGCGCGCTCGACTATACAATCGTTGTTTCGGCATCGGCATCACAGCCGGCACCACTTCTTTACCTCGCACCATTCGCAGGGGTATCGATGGGTGAGTACTTCATGGACCGCGGACAACACGTCCTCGTCGTTTATGATGACCTCTCGAAACAAGCGGCAGCTTACCGTGAGCTCTCGCTCCTTCTCCGTCGTCCTCCAGGCCGCGAAGCCTACCCAGGGGATGTCTTCTACCTCCACTCACGCCTTCTTGAGCGTGCAGCGAAGTTGAATGACGAACTCGGCGGTGGTTCATTAACAGCACTTCCGTTCATCGAGACACAAGCATCGGATATCTCAGCATATATTCCGACAAACGTTATCTCGATCACGGATGGTCAGATCTTCCTTCAGTCGGACCTCTTCTTCTCTGGGGTACGCCCAGCGATCAACGCCGGTCTCTCAGTATCACGTGTTGGTGGATCGGCACAGGTAAAAGCGATGAAGAAAGTTGCTGGTACACTTCGTCTTGACCTCGCGTCTTACCGTGAGCTCGAAGCGTTCGCTCAGTTCGGGTCAGATCTCGACAAAGCGACACAATCGAAGTTGAACCGTGGTCAGCGTACGGTTGAAGTCTTGAAACAAGACTTGAACGCACCGCTTTCTGTAGACAAGCAAGTTATCATCATCTATGCACTCACGAAAGGTCATCTCGATGACATCCCAGTCACAGACATCCGTCGTTTCGAAACAGAAATGAACGCATGGCTCGACCAAAACCGTAAAGATCTCTGCCGTGAAATCCGTCAGACAGGAAACCTTCCTTCAGACGAGGCAATGGTCGACGCAATTACGGAATTCAAAAAGACGTTCTCGCCATCGGTTTAATCCGGTGACGAGCGTCTATTAAGGTGGTGAATCGAAATGGCATCATTACGTGAGATCCAGATGCGGATCACCTCGACCCAAAGCACGAAGCAAATCACGAAAGCGATGAACATGGTGTCGGCATCGAAGTTGAACCGGGCCCAAGGGAACAACGCCAACTTCAAACCGTACATGGACAAGTTGCAAGAAGTCATCTCGTCGATCGCCGGTGGTACATCAGGCGCGACACACCCGATGCTTCAAGTACGTCCCGTCAAACGGACTGGTTATATCGTCATCACGTCAGACCGCGGACTCGCAGGTGGATACAACGCCAGCGTCTTGCGTGACGTGTACCGTGAACTCAAAGACAAGCACACATCAACAGATGAGTATCGTCTTTACGTAATCGGAAAAGTCGGTGTCCAGTTCTTCAAGTCACGCAACATTCCGGTGTATAGCGCGATGACAGGGCTAAACGACCAACCAACTTTTGTTGAAGTCGCCGAAATCGTCAAGCAGACGGTTGGTGCCTTCAGCGAGAGCGAGATTGATGAATTGAAGCTTTGCTACAACTCGTTCATCTCGGTCATCAGCCAAGAAGTGAAGATTCAACAATTGCTCCCGCTCGGGGATATCGAACAGTCCGCATCCAATGTGATGTATGAATACGAACCAGAAGAAGAAACGATCTTAGCGGCGCTCCTCCCACGTTATGCGGAAGGACTCATCTACGGCGCATTGCTCGATGCGAAAGTATCAGAGCACGCAGCACGGATGACGGCGATGTCGAGTGCGACAGACAACGCGGATGAACTCATTCGCGGACTCAAGCTCAAATTCAACCGCGCGCGTCAAGCAGCGATCACACAAGAAATCACAGAGATTGTCGGAGGTGCGTCGGCGCTTGAATAAGCGCACGCTCTCTAGATTGTAGGAGGCTAACACGATGAACGAATACGGCATGAAAGGCCGCGTAGTCGCAGTCATGGGCCCAGTTATCGACGTTAAGTTCGACAACCACTTACCGAACATCTACAACGCTCTCAAAGTCACACACGTGGCAGCGACAGCAGACGATGTTAGTGTCGACTTGACGCTTGAAGTAGCTGTTCACCTTGGTGACGACACGGTCCGTACGATTGCGATGGACTCAACTGACGGCGTTCGCCGCGGTATGGAAGTACTTGACTTAGGATCACCGATTTCGGTACCAGTTGGAGAAATGACACTTGGACGTGTCTTCAACGTTCTCGGTAACCCAATCGATGATAAAGAAGTGGCAGCTGACGTGCTTCGTGCACCGATTCACCGTCAAGCGCCAACATTTGACGAATTGTCAACGAAAGTTGAAATCCTTGAAACAGGGATCAAAGTCGTCGACCTTCTCGCACCATACATCAAAGGTGGTAAAATCGGCCTCTTCGGTGGTGCCGGTGTAGGGAAGACCGTCCTCATCCAGGAACTCATCAACAACATCGCGCAAGAGCATAGCGGGATTTCTGTATTCGCAGGAGTCGGTGAGCGTACGCGTGAAGGAAATGACTTGTTCCACGAGATGACGGACTCAGGCGTTATCAAGCAAACAGCGATGGTCTTCGGTCAGATGAACGAACCACCTGGTGCACGTCTTCGTGTTGCCTTGACTGGTTTGACGATGGCAGAATACTTCCGTGACGAGCAAGGACAAGACGTTCTTCTCTTCGTTGATAACATCTTCCGTTTCACACAAGCAGGTTCTGAGGTATCGGCCCTTCTCGGACGTATGCCATCGGCGGTAGGTTACCAGCCGACACTTGCTACGGAAATGGGTATGCTTCAAGAGCGAATCACATCGACTGCAAAAGGATCGGTAACTTCGATTCAAGCGGTTTATGTACCAGCCGATGACTATACGGACCCGGCTCCAGCAACAACATTCGCCCACCTTGATGCAACAACAAACCTTGAGCGTCGTCTTTCGGAGATGGGGATTTACCCAGCCGTTGACCCACTCGCATCGACTTCACGTGCCCTCTCTCCTGAAATCGTAGGGAAAGAGCACTATGAAATCGCGCGTAACGTTCAACAGACGCTTCAGCGCTATAAAGAACTTCAAGACATCATCGCAATCCTCGGGATGGACGAGTTGTCTGAAGACGACAAACTCACGGTTCACCGTGCACGTCGTATTCAGTTCTTCTTATCACAAAACTTCCACGTGGCTGAGCAGTTCACGGGCCAAAAAGGTTCATACGTGCCAGTCAAAGAGACAGTACGCGGCTTCAAAGAGATCCTCGAAGGTAAACACGACGATCTTCCTGAAGATGCATTCCGTCTCGTTGGTCCAATCGAAGACGTCATCGAAAAAGCGAAGACGTTGGTCTAAGACCTACGCGGAAGGGGGAAACTAGACGATGAATACTGTTCACGTCAACGTCGTCACCCCGGATGGTGCAGCCTTTGAAGGGGACGCACGAATGGTCATCGCCAAATCGGTCACTGGTGAGCTCGGTATTTTACCGAAGCACATCCCGATGGTGACACCACTCGACGTCTCAGTCCTCAAACTGCGCCACGAAGATGGTGGACGCACGCTGATCGCAATCAGCGGCGGTTTCATGGAAGTTCGTCCCGATACGGTGACGATCTTAGCTGAAACAGCCGAAATGGCGGATAAGATCGACTATGACCGCGCTTCTGCGGCGAAGGTTCGGGCCGAGCGTCGTCTTCAAGACACGAAGCTCTCAGAACTCGAATTCCGTCGTGCGGAACTTGCGCTCAAAAAAGCGATCAACCGCTTGAGCATTCGCGATATGAAAGAATAACAATGACTCTCACACGAAAGTGTGGGAGTTTTTTTTGTGTTTATATGAAAAGATAGGACTTTTGTCGTGCTCCTAAATCATGGGACTAGTAAAAAATAGATGGGGGATGACCGATAATATAAGTGGGAATGAACGTAAAGGGGAGTTGGGAATGAAAGTTTACGTTGCGCGACAACCGATTTTTGACCAAAAATTACGCGTTTGCGGCTACGAACTGTTGTATCGTCGCAGCGAAAACAATATGTTTGAGAACGTCGATGATTCGTTAGCAACGGCTGACGTGATTCATAACGCCTATCTCGTCTTTAATTTTCGGGAATTGACAGAAGGGACGAGAGCGTTTATCAATTTTCCACAGACGTTGATTGAAGGGGAGGTGCCATCATTGTTGCCTCGTCAATCTCTCGTCGTGGAAGTACTCGAGCACGTCGAGCCGACCGAGAAAGTGTTGCAGTCTCTACGTTCGCTCAGACGCCAAGGGTATACGATTGCGCTTGATGATTTCGTGTTTGAGGAGAAGTATCGGGCATTGATCGGCTTGGCCGACATCATTAAAATCGACTATCAAGCCACACCGGTGGAACAGCAACAAAAGTTAATCGATGCCCTCGGACATCGGGTCGAATTTTTAGCGGAAAAAATCGAGACATCGGCAGAGTACGAGATTGCGAAGCGATTAGGGTATAAGATGTTCCAAGGCTATTTCTTTAGCCGTCCGATCGTTATACACGGGGCAGAGGTCCATCCGCTGCGCCACACGCTCATTGAGGTGTTAAAGGAATTGGATCGTCCAGAGCCGAGTTTTCGTCGCATTTCGGCGCAAATTGAACGAAGTGTCGATTTATCGTATAAAATGCTTCGTTCCGTCAATACAGTGTATCAAAAAGGACGTCACACGATTCAGTCCATCGAACAAGCCGTTGCGCGAATCGGGCTCGATGAATTGAAGCGATGGTCCTATTTGATGTTGCTGCGCGAGATGCAGACGTCTGAATCGAAAGAACTGATCAAACAAAGTGTCATTCGTGGGAAGATGATGGAATTGATTGCGGAGGATACAAACAGCGGTGCCTCTCCGTTCGATGCGTTTATCACGGGTATCTTCTCATCGCTCGACGTCATTCTTGACGAGGCGATGCAGACGTTGATTGCAGAGCTGCCTGTAGTGCCTCCTGTGAAAGCGGCGCTTCTCGGAGAACCGAACGAATTACGGATGTTACTCGAGGATGTCATCGCTTATGAACGATTGACAATCCCTATTCATAACACAGATTCAGATTGGGCTCAATATTACATAGAAGCCATCCGCTGGTCACGTAGCCTTGACGAATCGAGTGAATAATGTTTGAAATATGTGAGGGGCGTCAATTACTGTAGTAAGGCCTTACTGCGGATGACGTCCCTTTTGGTGTGCTTGTGGAGAAAGTGAGTTGATCGAATGGTCTAAAACCGCTCGAAGCTTGAGACACTGTGTCTTTTTTTCTCTAACATGACATGATATGATTGAAAATGGTACGAATTTTAGAAAAGAGGGGAATCGTCGATGATCAATACCGTATTTTCGCTAGCGATTTATGTCATAGCGATTTACGTCGCTTGGTGGGCACTCTTACCCGTCAAATGGGACAAGTTGCTTAATCAAGTGAGGAGCCCGCAAGCAGCTGTGTTGCGTGTTCTCGTAGCCGTCGTCTTCGGTTCGTTGATTGCTCAGTTCTTTTTGGAGTATATCCGATTGGCACAAGAGCTCGCACCTATACAGTAGCCACAGAATGTTTAACAAACTGTAATCCTGCTGTAACGACTCCTATATGTTTATCATGTAGGATAAATTCGTCTGACATGATGTTTTTTCATTCCGTTCGCATTTATTTATTACGATTTTATTTATGAATGAAGAACCCATCACGTTTTGAAAACCATTCTAATAATCGACATCATCACATCCGAAATCGGATATCGACGCACTATATAAAAAAACAATGAAGTTGGAGGACAAAGAGAGATATGAAGGATTTGATTGTAGTCCGTGGAGGACGTAAACTGTCAGGTACTGTGCGCGTTGAGGGAGCAAAGAACGCTGTACTCAAAACATTGGTTGCCACTCTGTTAGCTAGCGAAGGAAAGTCAATTTTACAAAACGTACCACGTCTTGCGGACGTGTACACGATTAATAAAGTACTTCGTCACCTCGGTGCAGAGGTGTCGTTCAATGAAGAGAAGAATGAAGTAACTGTCGATGCGTCGGGCAACATCAAAGATGAAGCACCGCTTGAGTACGTTCGGAAGATGCGTGCTTCTATCCTCGTCATGGGACCTCTTTTAGCTCGTCTCGGTCACGCGCGTGTCGCAATGCCGGGCGGTTGCTCAATTGGCTCACGTCCAATTGACCTCCACTTAAAAGGATTCGAAGCGATGGGTGCGAAGACGGTCATCGGCAACGGATTCGTGGAAGCTTCTGTAGAAGGTCGTCTCCAAGGCGCGAAAATCTACTTGGACTTCCCATCTGTTGGTGCGACGGAGAACATCATGATGGCAGCTGTGCTTGCAGAAGGCACAACGATCATCGAGAACGTCGCAAAAGAGCCTGAAATCGTAGACCTTGCGAACTTCTTGAACGGAATGGGCGCACACGTACGTGGCGCAGGTACAGAAACGATTCGCATCGAAGGTGTGGAAACACTCCGCGGTGCAGAACACTCGATCATTCCTGACCGTATCGAAGCAGGGACATTCCTCGTCGCAGGTGCGATCACAGGAAGTGACATCGAAGTCATCGGTGCAGAGCGTGAACACCTTCGTCCACTCATTTCAAAAATGGAAGAGATGGGTGTACACTTCGAAGATACAGCGGAAGGCATGCGCGTCTCAGCGCCGGATCAGTTGAAGCCGGTCGATGTGAAGACGATGCCACACCCAGGATTCCCGACAGACATGCAATCACAAATGATGGCCCTCGTCTTGAAAGCAGGCGGCACATCAGTGATTACAGAAACAGTATTTGAGAATCGCTTCATGCACGTGGAAGAATTCCGTCGCATGAATGCGGACATCAAGATTGAAGGACGTTCAGCAATCGTCAAAGGTGGCGTTCATCTTCAAGGAGCGGAGGTCGTCGCAACTGACCTTCGTGCCGGAGCAGCACTTATTCTAGCGGGTCTCATCGCAGAAGAAGAGACACGCGTTGGTGATTTATATCATATCGACCGTGGATACGTAGACTTCCACAAAAAACTTCAAGCACTCGGTGCCGACATCGAGCGCATTCAAGGTACTGTCGAAGTTACGAGTGAAATGGTTCAGAACTAAGAAACGAGCACGAATTCGAGAGCGAGGAGAGACTCTTCTCGCTCTTTTCAATGAAGAAATGAACGGAGGAACCTATACATCATGTTTTCAAAAGATATCGGGATTGATTTAGGGACAGCAAACGTTGTCATTCACGTAAAAGGGAAAGGAATCGTCTTAGACGAGCCTTCAGTCGTTGCGATGAAACGCTCTACAGGGAAAGTGCTAGCAGTCGGTTCAGAAGCGTATGAGATGGTTGGTCGTACACCTGGTGATATCGTGGCGATCCGTCCTCTTCGTGATGGAGTCATCGCCGATTTCGCCACCACAGAAGAAATGCTCCGTCACTTCATCGAGAAAATTCAAGTCCGTGGCTTCTTCGGAGGTATTCGCATGTTGATTTGTACACCTGCGAACGTGACGCCAGTCGAAGCGAAAGCAATTCGTGAGGCCGCTGAAAAAGCAGGGGCGAAAGAAGTCTTCCTCGCCGTAGAACCTAAGGCGGCAGCTGTTGGTTCGGGCATGGACATCTGGAAGCCGGTCGGTCACATGATTATCGACATCGGTGGGGGTACGACAGATGTCGCTATCCTCTCGATGGGTGATATCGTCTGCGGTGAAACGATCAAGATTGCAGGGGACCGTTTCGACACGGACATTCTCCGTGCGATCAAAGAGAAGCATAAACTCATCATCGGGGAACGGACAGCCGAGCAAATCAAGAAAGAAATTGCGACGGTGTTCCCAGGTGGACGTAACGAGTCGATGGACATTCGCGGACGTGACATGGTACGTGGATTGCCACGTACAGTGACGATCACGTCGGAAGAACTCCGTGAAGCGATGGCGGAGTCAGCGAACGAGATTGTCGAAGCGACGAAACGTGTCCTTGAACAGACACCACCGGAGCTTGCCGCTGACATCATCGACCGTGGTATCATCATGACAGGTGGGGGATCACTCCTTCACGGTCTCGACCAACTCGTCGCCGAGCGTGTCATGCTCCCAGTCATGATGGCTGAAGAGCCGACGCTCAGTGTCGCGCACGGTACAGGAATCATGCTCGAAAACTTAGATCGATTGAAATAAACAAACAGGGGACCGCACGAGGTCGCCTGTTTTTGTGTAGGTTAGATTGAGACTCATGAGATTCGTCAGCATCTGCTCCCATTGTTCCCATACAATAGGGTAGGTACACCAGATGATACGGCCCGTTTCGTCGCTTTCTTGACGGGGAAAGACGGGGCATGGGTGAATGGCCAACATCTTCATGTGGATGGTGGATTCACAGGGCGCTAATGGGTGGGGTGGAATTGAATAACATCACAAAGGCATCTCGCTTTTTGGCGAGATGCCTTTTCTCAATGCCACGTATAGTCTTTATCGACAAACAATCGATTCTGTAGTTCAGTCTTAGGGATTGAAGGTTGTGCTGAATCAAGCCATTCGTAATAATCACACGCACAGGACTCACCGAGTTCGATGGAGTAACCATTATTAATCGTCTTCACTGTAATATCTAGTTCGTGCTCTGCTAACGTTTTTTTTAAGCGATAGATGGCGTTGTACACGTTGTGTAGGGCACGCTGTGGTTCATCGATGTCCGGATAAAGTGTTTCCGCGAGTACCCATTTATTGATAACCTGTTTGCGATGATAGACCAGGTAGGCGAATAACTCTTCGGTTTTTTGAGTGGGCCATTTCACAAGATTTCCGTCCTGCGTTCGAACCGAAAAACGATCAAGGAATTGAATACGACAAGATTGATGCGGATTTTTTTGTTGGATTGCCTCATAGCGCTGAACGATACGTGGGATGACGCTATGGATCATCTGTTCTGTAATCGGCTTCAACAAGTAATGCGTCGCATGCAGATTAAACGCTTCGACGGCATACTGTTGATGTGCGGTGGTGAAGACGACTTGCGTCCGTTCTGGCAAATAGGTCGCAAGCTCGAGACCGGTCATCTCAGGCATCTCAATATCTAAAAAGACGAGGTCGACCGGATGTTCTTGAATAAACGTGAGAGCTTGAGTCGGACTTTGGAACGAACCGACCCATTCAAGAGAAGGCTCTTCTTTCACAATTCGTTCCATCATCCCTAAAATATGATGTTCATCTTCAATTAAAATCGTACGCATTGATGTGATTCGTCCTTTCTTGTTTGGGTAATCGCAAGTGAACGGCAGTACCTTTATTTATAGTAGAGGTTAAATCAAATGTTGCACCAGAAAGATGTTCAATTCGGCGTTTTATATTACAGATACCGATACCTGATGATTCGTTCGACTGACCAGTGTCAAATCCGCTCCCTGTATCACGAACTCGGATATCAATCATCTCACCTTGTTCTTGGATGAAAAGCGTGATCCGCTTTTGCCCTGGATGCCGGTAAAGACCATGACGAACTGCATTTTCGACGAGTGGCTGAATCAGTAGCGACGGGATCGTATAGTCTAACAGCGTGTCGTCAATCTCTTTCACGACTTCGAACGAGTCGCGAAACCGAGTCTGTTCGATGGCGAGATAAGAGTCAATCATATCTACTTCTTGTCGAATGGAAATATCGTGATCCGTCCGACCATTTTCGAAAATAAAACGGACGTACGTGCTCAAATGACTAAGGAGACGAGCGGCATCAGGTGGTGATGTATAGCATAGCGCAATCACGTTCCCGAACGTATTGTAGAGGAAGTGTGGTTTGATTTGGGCGTTGAAGAATGACATCTCATGTTGTGAGGCCAAAGCTTCGACTTGTTGCTTTTTCTTTTTGTCCGTAGACAAGTGAATCGGTAATAGTAAAAACATCAATAAGAAGTAAACGATGGTAAACGTATTGGCATACAATTGTTGATTGGAAGACACGATAAACGTCGACATCATAATCCCGATATACCCGATAATTTGGGCAAGTGTGAATGTTAATAATTCGAGCTTATTCGTGTTTTTTTGTTTTTCAAGAAGCCATCCAATGTTCAATCCGACCCAAAAGAACGAGATGAACAATACAATGATCCATACAAAGTATTCAAATACACTGTAGATGGATTGAGGTAGGAGGACAGCTAAAACGGTCATTCCATAGAGCGGGTACCTCAAAATCGCTAAAAAACGATCGAACGGTACACGTTCTAAACATCTCGCAAATTCAATCAACATGTTTATGCTCAATAAGGTCAAACTTAACGTCAACTTATCACTTCCGGAGATCCACATGCCGTCCCGGGACATGAGGGAGAGGCTCACCAGCATAAAGAAGGCCGTTCCATAGCCGTACAACCGCTCGTTTCGATGGAACAAGTAAACGATGGCATAGAACGCGGCAATCAGCAGGGAAATGAGCAACATGAAAAATTCGTAGCCCGAGTAAGCATTTTGAGCCGTCATAATCTGGTGTAACGGGCCGACCAATATACTTTCTTCGATAGGCACTGAATTCCCTGCTTGTTGTGTCTGTTGAACCGTCAATCGAAATTCTTTCATTTCATCGTCAAGTAATAGAAGTGATGGTTGTTCACCTGAACGATTATTTCCGATACGTGTTGTGTCAACAGATGCTCCATCAATCAAAATCGTAGAGGAGGATAGTGATGAAGGAATGAGTAACGCATACGTTCCTTCTGGAAGTGAGAGGTCGATTTCATATGTGGATTCTTTGTATGGTGTCGTAAATGGGATGGTTCGATAGGAGCGTCGATCGACTTCCGAGACAATCCCGGATTCGTAACGCCACGATCCATCGAGGCGCAGAATCTCTTCGTCAACCGAAGAAGAAAGAAGCGAGGCTTCGCCTTGTTTTACGGTGACGGTTGGATTGATTGACTGATGTCGAATCAATAAAGTGAGGCTGACGCCAATCAACATCACAAGGATGAAGATAAACGTCATTCGATTACGAGTCATGCGCACATTCCCTTCATTTTTTGTGAGTTTCTTGTGAGGACACTACGTTATTCTTCCTAATAGGTGAATGGATTTTTTGCAGTGACTCTCCGTCTCATCATCGTACCCGAACTTTTTTTGTTTGAACAGAAAAAGTCATTCACCGTGCGAAATGAGACATTCCAGGAGTAAAGGAAGAAGGCATTCCATGAAACGTTGGATTGAACAACGCATTAGTCGACAAGTGATGACAATTTTTTATATATTGATTGCCTTAGTCACGCTCACATCGGTTGGGACCTATTTTTATACGCAACAATCGATTCAACAAACGACCGTTCAATTGGAGCGGATTAGTGAGCAACGTGCAAGGGCGACAGATTTATTTGAAACGTGGCAATCGATGCAGTATGAGTTACGCGGTCACGTCCTACTTGGGGAAAACGCCTTGTTAGAGGAAGTGCGTAAGGCTCAAGCGAACATCGATGAGCAAACGACCTGGTTCGAAACACAAGCAAGTAATGAAGAAGAAACGCAATTCGCGGAAGATGCGCGACTCCTCTTTTCCATCTATACGACACGTGTTATGCCCGCGCTCGAACAATACGTGATTGCGAAACAGGCGGGGGAAGTGGATGAATCTTTCTTGCAGATGCGTACGGTGGGGCAATTCATGCCGGAAAATGAGACGACTACCCAGACACGATTTAAACTCAACTCAAGCAACGCTGCGGACATGAGTGCAAGCATCGTCGATATGGAGTCGGTTTTTACCGATTATCGTCAAAATCTCGACTTTCAAGAAAGTGAATTACGCGATGCGCTCTCGAAACAGTTAGTACAAGCACAATGGATGTGGCTCTTAATCTTACTAGGGGCACTCTTCTTGTTGTTCGTTGGCCTACAACCATATATTTTACGACTGACCAATCAGTTGCAGACGCTCATGACGAACAGTGAGCGGCTCGCGACGAATCCGAGCGCGACCCTCATCCCCATCAAGCCGCTACAAAATGAGGTCGGACAGTTATCTAAGGCTTTTAACGAGATGGCGACCTCGCTTCGGAATCAACAAGATCAAGTCGACCTGGAGCGTGAGAAGACCGCGCGAATCTTGCACACGATGCGCGACTCAATCGTCTATACGGAACTCAAGACGAATGAACGATTTGGTAACAGCGCGCTCTTTGATTTATATGAACATCCGATTCCAACAACAGAACGTGGAAGTTTATATCCGATTGCGATGTACTATCCGATGTTCATGGATCAAATTGACGATAAAGAAGGATTGAACCGTTTCACGACGCGTGCGAAAGAAGAAGGAATGTTCGATGAGACGTTCACGTACACGATGCAAGACGGTCAGAAGACGATTCGGATGTATGCCGAACCGATCGACCTGCAGAATGAACGTGTCGGTGTCATCTTCGTCTCGCGAGATATTACCCAGGAAACAGAGGTCAATCGAGTGAAGACCGAACTTGTCGCAACCGTGTCTCATGAATTGCGTACACCGCTCACATCGATTCTCGGATTTTCAGAATTGCTCAAGAGTCGGGATTTAAAAGAGACGAAACGAGCCCGATATTTGGAGATGATTGCGAGTGAGACGAAACGTCTTGAGCGTCTCGTAAGCGATCTGTTAGACGTTCAAAAAATGGAGGCGGGTATGGGAACGCCTGAGTTTAAAGTCGAGAGTCTAAATGACTTACTATCCGACTTACTCGAGATTCACGCAGGATCGACGGAGAACCATCTCTTCCACTTCGACTGTGATGAAACGCTCTTTGTGGCAGGAGACCCGGCTCAGCTACGACAGGTGTTCTCGAACATCCTGAACAATGCCATCAAGTATTCCCCGGACGGTGGAAATGTGAGTGTCGATGTGACGTGTGAGGCAGACACGATTCAAATCGCCATCACAGATGAAGGTTTGGGACTCTCCGAGGAAGATGCAAGTCGGATCTTCGATAAATTTTATCGGTCACAATCCGAAGCAAGTCGTCGCATTGGCGGTACCGGATTAGGATTATCGATCTGTAGAGAAATCGTCCAATTGCACGGTGGCACGATTGACGTCCGTTCTCAACTCGGAGAAGGGACGACGATGATTGTCGAGTTACCGATGGTCGATCATGTAAGCGAAGAACGTTCATCCTAAATCATAGGATGAACTTTTTTTGAAAAAACGGTGAATGCATCGCTCGTTTGGTACGATATAAAGAGTGAATCATGTTACAGGACGAAAGGAAGACGACTATGCTACGCGGATTATATACAGCGGCAGGCGCGATGAATGCTCTTCAGCGCCAACAAGAAATTTTAAGCAATAACCTTGGCAATGTGAGAACACCGGGCTTCAAGGCGTCTGACGGCGTGGTCCGATCGTTTCCGGAGATGTTGCTCGCGCAGGTCAGCAATCCCGATAATGGGAAGTCGCGTGTGAACGGGGAAGTCGGCACTCTTTCAATGGGCGTCTATCTTCAAGAGACGATGCCACGTTTCTCAGCAGGGAGTATCACAGAATCAGGTAGTCCAACCGATATCTATTTGAAAGCAGGTGCTGACTTCACAGGTGCACCGATGTTTGCGGTCGAACAGGCAGGCGAGACATTGTATTCAACGAATGGCCGCTTCTCGATTGATGAGGCGTTATTCCTTCGCTCAGCAGACGGCGGATACGTCCTTTCCGATGAAGGGGAGCGCATCCAGCTCCCATCGAGCGAGTTTCAAGTAGGAAAAGATGGGACCATCACGTCGCTCGGTCAAAATGTGGCGACACTCGGTGCCTATCAAATCGATGACTTGACGACACTCGAACAAGTCGGGAACGATTGGCGCGTGACGGGCGATGCGCCTGCACCAGCACAAGTAGAGGTGTTACAGGGCTTCATCGAGGAAGCGAACGTTAACCTTGACCAGACGATGGCCGATCTCATGATGACGTATCGCCAATTTGAAGCAAACCAAAAAGTCGTCCAAGCGTATGATAAAAGTGCCGAGCGAGCCATCGAAATCGCTCGCGTTCGTTAAGGAGGAACACCATGCAGTCCATTTATAATTCGGTCAACTCCCTGTCTCAGCTTCAGCGTCAACTGGATGTGACAGGTCATAACATCGCGAACGTCGATACGGTCGGCTTTAAACGGCAGCAAGGACACTTCGCGTCACTCTTATCGCAAGCGTACGATAACCAACCACGTCCAGAATTCGAAGTCGGTCGGGATACGCCGAATGGCATTCGCATCGGAGTCGGCGGCCAAGTCGCTGATATCACCCAACAATTCAATATTGGGCAGGTACGCATGACAGACCGAGGTCTTGATGTCTTTTTAAAGGCGAGCCGTCAATTTTTCGTCGTGGACACGCCGAACGGTGTCGGTGTGACACGTAGCGGAAACATGCAGCTGTCTGTCGGCGATGAGACGACACTCGTCGATGTGAACGGAAACCCGCTTCTCGGAGATGACGGCAATGCAATCACGATGCCAAACGAGGCGACGAATCATCGTATTCGTCAAGACGGTGTAGTATTGGCGAGCGTGAACGGTGTCGAGCAGGAATTTGGACGCCTTGATATCGTGGAAGTCCGAAATACGTCTGAACTGCGTCCGCTCGGTGATAACGTATTCGCAGCCGACCTCGAGACCGAAGTCGATCGTCCGTTAGGGAATTTGTTGATGGAAGGGACACTCGAGTCGTCAAACGTGGATTTGACGAAAGAGATGACCGACATGACCATCACACAACGTGCCTACCAAATGAACTCGCGCGCCCTTTCGATGAGTGATCAAATGATGGGACTTGTCACGGCATTACGTCCGTAAAGTATGACCGCTTCTCCGTGAGAGAGGCGGTTTTTATATAAGTTATGGAGAGGGAGGTCAACGAGATGCGAATCGTGGTCGCCATGGATTCATTCAAAGGTTCATTGTCGAGTATGGAGGCGAATCAAGCTGTCCGTCGTGCTTTGCCGGGACATGACGTCATCACCATCCCGATTTCAGATGGAGGAGAAGGGTTTCTTGATGCGTGGCTTGCAACGCACGAGGATGCGGTCATCGTGGAAGAGGTCGTTACGTGCTTAGATGGGACGAAGCGTCCCACTCGTTTTGGTTTTGAACCATTAACAAAACATGCGGTGATAGAAGTGGCGGAAACTACAGGGTTAACGCTTCTCGCTCACGTCGATCCATGGCGCTATAGTTCAGTTGGTGTCGGGCAGCAAATTGTTCATGCGCTAGACTGGGGAGCGACGGTCATCACGATCGGACTGGGAGGAAGCGGGACGATTGATGGTGGGAAAGGGATGCTTGGGGCGTTAGGTGTTCGTTTTCTAGATTCGAGCGGTGCAAGTGTATCCTCGATGCCGCATCAACTTGCAGACGTCGCTTCCATCGATTGGTCAGGACTCGACCCGAGAGTAAGGGACGTTGAGTGGCGAATGGCTTCTGATGTACGTAATCCGTTGACGGGAAAACGAGGTGCTGCGCACGTGTTCGGTCCCCAAAAAGGTTTGGCAGCGGACGATGTGGTTCGCTACAATCAGTTACTCGACGACTATGCGAGTCACTTCGATCAGGATATGAAGTCACTCGACGGAGCCGGTGCGGCAGGCGGTATTGGATTCGCGCTCCTGCAGCTTGGGGCGACCTATATGAGTGGCATCGAAGAAGTCGTCCGTTGGTCAAGGTTCGAAGACCATGTGAAAGGGGCAGATTGGCTCATCACGGGAGAAGGAAAGTTTGATGCACAAAGCTTAGAGGGGAAAGCGCCTTACGGGTTGGCGCGTCTCGCCCACACATACGGGGTCCCGACACTCGTATTCGCTGGGCAATCTGACTTGACCGCTCATGTGGAATCGGGGATTGTCGCCATCTTTCCAATCGTGTCACGCATCATGACGCTAGAAGAAGCGATATGGGAAGCCGCCCCGTTACTGACGAATGCGGTTCAACGGGTTCGCCATGTCCTCGAAAAAACGCTTTGACGATTCGTCAAAGCGTTTTTGGCTTGTCATGGACGTTCTTTTAATAAGTCACGAATCTCAGTCAACAACTGCTCTTCTTTCGTAGGAGTCGGGGCAGCCGCCTCTTCGACTTCTTTCTCACGTTGTAGACGATTGATGACCTTGACGATTAGGAAGAGGGCAAAAGCAATCAAGATAAATGATACAATCTGTTGGATGAAGTTCCCGTATAAGACGTCCACTCCGAGCACGCTCGCTTTTAAGTTAGAAAAATCAATTCCTCCGATAATGATTCCGAGAAGCGGCATAAAGATATCATTGACGAGCGAGTTGACGATGGCCGTGAACGCCGCACCGAGTACGACAGCGATAGCGAGATCGATGACATTCCCGCGCATCGCGAATTTTTTAAACTCTTTTAACATAAACAAACCTCCTGACATGGAATAGCATAAGCGTAGCATATTTATGATGAAAGGAAAAAATCGTTCAGCTTCTGTCAGGGAAGGATGCTTGTTCGACATTTGTGCATAGGGTACACTAAAAAGGTAGCAATTTACGCATTTTAATACCAGGTACTAATATGATATAATCATTTTAGCTGAAAGGATGGTTGGACGTGGCGAACGATGAACAAACGAGTTCGGAAGAACAAAAAGGTTCACCAGAACAAGAGACGAAGCAGAAGCAGCGATCACGATTGTCGAATCATCGTCGATTCCCGATCTTACTGCGTGTACTCGTCGTTTTAGTGTTGGCAATCGCGATGCTCGCCCTTGGAGCGATCATTGGATATAGCGTCATTGGCGGAGGCGACTGGAGAGATGTGTTTGACATCGAGACGTGGCGCCATATCACCGATTTTTGGCTAACCTCTTAAAGGCGGTGGATGGATGTATACAATTGAGCAAATTAAAGAAGTAATCCCACACAGATACCCGTTTCTGTTAGTTGATCGAATTATCGAAGTCGAAGAAAAGAAGCGTGCTGTCGGATTAAAAAATGTCACGGCGAACGAAGAGTTCTTTAACGGGCATTTCCCAGACTATAACGTCATGCCAGGCGTCTTGATTGTCGAGGCACTCGCACAAGTCGGTGCTTTCGCAATGTTGAAAGACGAATCGAATCGAGGCAAGCTTGCCTTTTTCGCAGGGATTGATAACTGTCGTTTCAAACGTCAAGTCGTCCCAGGTGATCAGCTTCGCCTTGAAGTAGAAATCATGAAAATTCGTGGTCCAATCGGTAAAGGACGTGCCGTGGCCACAGTCGATGGAGAAGTTGCTTGTGAAGCAGAACTCACTTTCGCCTTGAAGTAAGGAGAAATGGGATGCGTGCTTTAGTAATTGTGTTACTAGTTGGCTTAATGACGATTGTGGGCTGTCAGCAACTACAGACGGAAGAGTCGAACGAAGAGAACATTGTCTATGAACAGAACGTGGATGAGGCGATGATTGAGAAGCGGGCGGGACAATCCGATGCGATTGCCGTTTCGCTCGAACGGACGAACAATACAACGATGCTCTTCACGATTCGCATGCTAGAAAATCGCCGCCTAGACCCGACGACGGTCATGAGTTATGAGGTCGATGGAGAACGGATTGCCATCCCGTTCGGCGAACTGATTGCAGAGCGGGAAGAAGACATTCGAACGTATGAATATCAGACAGACGTCGACCCCGATCTTTTCGTATCGGATACACTTCCGCTCTTCCATCTCGTAGAGGACGGCGAGACGGAAGTCACGATTCCACTCGAAGTCATCGATTCGACAAACCTTGAATAAAAACAGACGATTTTGTCGAAAATCGTCTGTTTTTTTATGGAGATTGATGCATTCTGTCCGATACAAAGAGTAAGGACAGAATGGAGGAAATCGAGATGAAACAGAAAACACAGTCGTTACAAACACGCATCTTAGCAGCGATGTTAGTCTTCGTCACCTTGCTCATCGTCTTGTTCGGGGTCGTGCAATATTTTAGTACGAAGCATTCCGTACTCAGCACGTTGCATGCGACGATGATTGAAGATGGAGAACGGATTAGCGAGACATTAGATGCGGATGCATATGCGTCTTTTTTGGCAAATCCGAAAAAAAATGAGCAATATGAACAGTTACGAGAATATCTCGATACATATCGCCAACAAATCGGGGCCATGTATGTGTATACGATTGCCACCGAGGGAGAAGAAGTTCAAATCATCGTTGATGGTTTGAGTCAAGCGGATGCAGCAGACATCGGGACACCTACTACCGCGATGACATACGAAGGAGCGATGGATGCGTTCAATGGCGATACGGTCACAACGAACGTCATTGACGATCCGGAGTACGGGAAGTATGTGACAGTGCTCGTTCCGATCAAACGTGGTAGCGAGGTCATCGGGGTCCTCGGAATCGATAAGGCAGCCACAGAAGTCGCAGCGATCACAGGAGATGTGTTAACCGAGAGTTTGCCACCAATCCTCATTGGTCTTCTCGTCTTACTTGTCGTCGCAGCCATGATCATCTGGCGGTACCTCGGCTGGAAGCTACGCCCTCTCCAAGCGCTAGAACGCGTCGCGACATCGATTGCCGAAGGTGACTTGGCGACGGCAACGAAAGAAGTCGAAACCATTCAGTTGAAATCGAATGATGAGATCAAGCGTCTGACAGTCTCGATGGACAAGATGACCCATATGTTGAAAGACTTAATCTCTGGGATCCAATCGTCGGCACAGACGGTCCGAGACGAGAGTGGGAACGTCTCGAGCATCTCGGAAGAAGTGAATGATGCGTCTCGTCAAATCGCTTATACGATGGAAGAGATTGCGAGCGGTGTCGAAAATCAAAGTGTGTTGACGATGCGCTTGTATGGACATATGAACGAATTCTCGACGCTCGTCGAACAGACGACGTCAGACGGAGACCAAGTGAGCGAGCAGGCAGAAGTCGTCAGTCGGGTGACGATGGATGGGCTTCGCTACATGGAGAGTGCCGTCAGTCAGATGACGCATATTCATGAACAGGTGAAGTCGTCACAAGGACAAGTCCGTGATTTCGAGCAACAGGCGGACGAGGTGACAGAGCTCGTCACGATGATTCGCCAAATCTCGCAACAGACGAACCTGCTCGCATTGAATGCGGCAATCGAGGCGGCACGTGCGGGTGAACACGGGAAAGGGTTTGCGGTCGTCGCTTCGGAGATTCGGAAGCTATCTGACAGTGTAGCCGAGTCTGTCAGTGAAATCTCGGAAATTGTCGGAAGCGTCAAACAAAATTCGATTGCCCTCGGCCAGACGTTCACAGAAAGTATGACGGCGGCAGAGGAAGGGAAGGAAACGCTCGAGTCGACGAAGCGCGCCTTCACGGAAATCGAACGAAGTGTCCGCCATATGCAACAACTGACCGGCTCGATGCGTAGCCAGCTCGATCGGGTGAAGACGAACCAGGACCACATCCAGCGCGGCTTGTCAGAGATTGCCTCCATCTCAGAAGAGAGCACGGCCGGGAACGAGGAAGTGGCCGCTTCGACGCAGCAGATGTCAGCGACGAGTGAGACGATGAATCGTCTCGTCAAAGATTTGTCGACGACGGCGGAATCGATGCAACAGATGAGTCGCCAGTTCAAGTTGTAAGCAGTCTCACTTCAGACAGACCTCTCCTGTGTCCGCTATAATGGGCGCAAGGGAGGTTTTTTCATGCAACAATGCTCTAGTGAACTGACACAATTTCGCGGAAGTCATTACGACTTCGGTCGATTTCAAGGACAATATATAAAACGCAGTCAACTGCTCGAAAACCGGACGGACCAATGGAAGCTACGTGTGCCCCGATTTGAGATTGACGCGACGGAGGCGAAGGCTGCTTTTGATGCAGTTACTCCGAAGATTTGGGAAGAGTTGATTGGGCTTCAAGACGAGCTCAAACTGTCTCTCAATGATACACTGCTCCATTTCGGACATTTCCGTGTTAATAATCCGATCAGCGGGTGTTCGATTCTGACAGGAGACAACTTCCTCGTGCGAAACTATGACTATCATCCGATGACGTACGATGGACGCTACAACGTGTTTCAACCCGACGACGGGTACGCTGTCATCGGACCGGTCTCTCGTGTCACGGGCCGCATGGACGGGATGAATGAAAAGGGTCTCGCGATGGGGTACAACTTCATTAACCGTCGTCGACCGGGAGACGGATTTGTCTGCCAGATGATTGGGCGCATCATTCTCGAGACGTGCGCGACCGTGGAGGAAGCAGTCGACTTATTAAAAGAGATTCCGCATCGCGGTTCCTTCACGTACGTCGTCCATGACAAGTCGTCGAAGACACGCGTGATTGAGGCGACACCGCGGGATATCCAGGTGCGGGAATCGAATATATGTACGAATCATTTCGAGTTACTGCAACACGAGAATCGCTACCATCTGGACGATTCCACGCGTCGCATGATGGAAATCAAAGTAGTACAACATTTGATTCAAGACGCGGAGAGTGCGTTCCGTCTCATGAACGACACCGACAAGGGCGTCTTCTCGGAACTGTACAAAAGCTGGGCGGGGACGATTCATACAGCGGCCTATTTCCCTGAAACGCTCGAGACATGGTTTGCGCTCGGCGGGGACCGTGACCCGGTCATCTTCGACTTCCAAAAATGGCTCGACGGGGAAGACTTTGACTTGCATGCGCTTGACGGTGAACTGGCGACCGATATCGAGTTTGCGAATACGGTCCAACTTTGGCGCTGACGTTTGTCAGTGCTTTTTTTGTAGAAACGGGAATACACATAACAGGAGGGATGAAAGATGAAACGATTTGGTATCATACTCATTATGCTGACACTTGTGACGCTACTCGGTGGATGTGTGCCCGGCGACGGGACGTACACGACGGACCCGGCAGGCTTTTTCTGGGGGATCTGGCACGGGTGGATTGCACCAATCTCACTCATTTTAGGGTTATTCAATGACACGTATCGGGTGTATGAAGTGAACAATACCGGTTGGTTTTACGATTTAGGATTTTACATTGCCGTCATCAGTGGATTTGGTGGATTGACGTTGACGCGGAAGAGTCGGGGATAAGTGAGAGTAGATACAACACGTATCAGTTCGGAAGGAGTCACTCTAAAAATAGAGGGCTCTTTTTATTGACCTTGTTTAAAAAAACATAGACTAGAATATTGGAAATCATGCTATATTTTTTATTGTTTAATCAAATTTTACCAAAAGGAGACAATATGATGTTTGCAACAATGAAAAAAAGCATATCGCTACTCATTGTATGTATGCTTATCGGATCGATGTTCCCGATTCATGAGACGAAAGCAGCTACCGTGAGTACGACGACTTCTAATCCAAAAACAGTAGAGGGGACGACGGATCGACCGAATCAACCTGTCACGATTGTGGCGAATGAAAAGGTTATCAAACTCGTCAGTGATGCTAACTCTACATACACACATACATTTGAAGAACCACTTGTGGGGAAAGTCGCAGTCTATCAACGAGAGACGAATGGCTTTGATCAATTGATTCGTGTCATTGAGCGAGAAGTGGTCACACCATCGAATCCTGTGGCTCCGATTGATGCAACATTACTTGGCCTCATTAACAATGAATTTGTATTTGTCACACATCCAACCCATACGATTCATGCGACATATGAAGGGCGTGTAAAAGAAGCAAAAGGTGAGTTACGCATTCCTAAAAATACGTCAGAAACGGTAAGCGTATACGTCAGTAGCCCAGAGAAGGCGTCAACCCCGATTAAAACATATCAAGCATCTCAAAGTCCGGCAGAATTGACGTTAGATGCCCCGCCACATGAAACATTACGTGTTTCAGGAACAACTCTTCCTTATGCGGAAGTGCACGTGAAAATTGGATACTTTGAAGTGCGGACCGGACGCGCTGATGCGAAAGGAAAATTTGATTTTCCGTTTACGGGATGGGAGTCACGTGCTTATGAGAAACAAACGTACACGGTCCAACTTTCTCATTTTGTAGATAAATCAATCGTGAACGGAAAGACGTTTGAGATGCCCGCGTTTCAACCGACGACGGAAAATCCGCTTCTTATCATCAAAGAATCATTTACACAGCTAACAGGCATCACAGTCCCGGGAGCGACGATTGAACTCGATGACGCGTATTGCACGACTAGCTATGAGAACGGTTATTTTGACTGTGGTTATGAGTTGAATGATCAGTCGATTCGCACACTCACCATTAAGAAAGACAAAGAGACGCTTTTCACGAAAGAAGTGAAGGTGAAGCGAGATATTCGGACGATTTCTTTTGAAAAGACATCGTTTGATTTAGAGGAAGCGAAGTTGATTGCGAAAGCGACACCGAATCAAACGTTCGTGCTCACGTATCAAGACCCACGGGCAGGTTATGCACAAGTCCGTTTCCGAGAAACGAGTGACGTGGACGGGAATATTGTGTTCGATTTGCCGAAACTGTATGGTGTCTCATTCATGGTCAACTATGTCGATGAATACAACTACTCAAATAATCCATTATTGGAAGTACGGGCGGAAGATAACCGCATCATCCCAAAACCGAACATCAAGCTTGAGTCGAATCGTCTCGTGTTGAGTCTACCGGCCTTCCATTATCCGGGACAGACGATTTCATTTGAAACGAAAATCGAGAAGGCGAATGGACAATCTCTTGTCGAAAAGACACCACTCACCAACCCGATTGTCCCACTTGAAGTGAATGATCGTTTCATGACACGGACAGTATTGTCGGATGGTCGTGTTTCGGAGTGGGTGGAAGGAACGTTCGATGCAATTCAACAACCAATCATCGAAAAGTTGACGAACCATTCCAAAGTATTAAAAGGGACAACTGAACCTGGAGCGATCTTACAATTTTCCAAAGGAATTACGAAAGACATCATCGCCGATGGCACAGGACGATTTGAGTTTCCAGTCAACGTAGAGAAGACAAATTCGTTCGAACTTCTCGTCAAAGTAACTGGAAAAGCCGACCAACGTTTCTCGTATACGATTGAAGACAGTATGGTTCCGATCCTTCAAGTGTATGAGGTTCTCTCAGACACGAGTAAACAGATTGATGTGCATGCGAATGAGTATGTGAAGGACTTTACGGTTGCTTATTATAAGGGTACAACGTTACTTCGTGAAGGGGTTGTAAAACCAAATCTAATGTCACCTGTCCATAGTTCAGGGTACACGAAGTTTGCCCAACTCCCTGTATCCAATTTATTGACGGACGGCGTCACGCATCTGGTCATCAAAGCGAAAGACCGCGCCGGCAACTGGTCAGAGGGAAATAAAGTGACCGTAAAGGATATCACACGACCAAAATTGGCGCAGCAAAAGCATGTGTTGCCGGGCGAACATATGATTTATGGGAAGACCGAGCCAGGTGCAAAGGTCACGTTCACGTACCGAAGTGATAAAGAAAAAGTCGTCTCCGTTTCGAAGACGGGTGATTTCGTCATTAAGACGACCGATCCGATCTATTTCACGAAAAATGGGGTCTCCTACGGTCACGTAAAAATCACGTCAATGGATGCGGCAGGCAATCGTACGTTTGCATACGTTGCACCGGTTGGTGAAAAGATTCAAGACATTCGCCTCGATGGTGGACAATACATCTGGTTTTATTCACCACTCGACCATATGGATCAACGTCAGTATACATTCACGGTGAATGGAAAAACATATAATCCAAATGAGATGGGAAGCGTCGTGACATGGGCGAACGATATTACGCTCCCTGCCACGGTGACGGTCAAACTGATTAACCCAGATAAGACAGTGAAGTATGAACTGACGAAAACGGTGACAAAACCGTATGAAGGAAAAAATGTATCGAACGTCAAATTTCAAAACGCATCCCGACACATCACCGGGAAAGGTGAAGCGCATGCGCTAGTTGAAGTGTGGAGCGGTGCATCAAAACTCGGTCAAACGGTCGTGGATGGCACGGGGACGTTAAAACTATCGATGATTCGTGCTTATAAAGAAGGGGAGACATTACAATTTTTCACGTATCATAAACTCGGTCAAAAAACGTCTGTTTCCCTCAAAGCGAAAGACAATACGGCACCGGCGAAGCCGACGGTGAATGAAGTATCGGCCGTGACGACGAAAATCACGGGAAAAACAGATAAAGGGGCGACCGTACTGATTGCCTATAATGGTCGCACCTATACGACGAAAGCGAACAACTCAGGTGTATACACCTATACCATCAAAAAATGGACACCGGGCAAAGTGGTCTCTGTCCGTGCCAAAGATGCGTTTGGGAATGTCTCTTCTGCTTCGACACAAACGATTAAGTATGTGATGAAGCCGCTTGTGGTCAAACCGCTGCGAACAACACATACTTCTGTGACGGGAACTGGACATCCTGGGGCCACAATCCAAGTATATAACGGCTCTTCTAAAGTGGGGAAAGCCGTAAAGGTAGACACGAAGGGTAACTTTAAAGTGTATGTGAACAAACAACGAGCAGGTAGTACGTTGAAAGTGGAGATGACGCGCGCCGGTTATGCGACAAAACGGGTTAACGTCGTCGTCACAAAATAATGAAGGATCTCCCGACCGTGACGTTCGGGAGATTTTTATGTAATTTTTTTACATAAATATCATCAGAATTCGTTATAATAAGATATGAATGAGGTTGGGGGGATAATATGCACTCATATGAGTTCCAAATGTATCGAAACTTTGATGAGCTCGCGATTGACTTGATCGAGTTAGCGAAAGAAATTATGCCGGATAAATTGGTCTATCTCACATCAATTGAAGATGACACCCAGCATATCCTCAAACTGTCGTCACAAGATTCTCCCATCATGCTTGAAGAAGGAATGTCTTTTGATTTGAAGGATACGGTGTGCAATCGAATTGATTTTAATCAGCGAGAAGTCTTGATGTATGAAGACATCGAAGAACAAATCGAGTCGACACGACTTCAATCGTTACTAAGGGAAGTGAACATTAAATCGTATTTAGGAATCCCGATTTTGACAAAGAACGGTGATATCTTCGGTACGCTTTGTGTCGCGAATCATAAAAGTGCCCAATATGATACGAAAAGTGTTCGCTTGCTGAAACGCGTAGTGCGTATGTTCAGTTATTACTTAGAGCTCGAACGTCGTGCCTCACGGGACGAACTGACGGACCTTTATAATCGGCATTACTTGTATAACTACTTTGAGACGAATCCAAATAAAGGGGGCGCACTTTTCCTCATCGATTTAGATGGATTCAAATTGGTGAATGACACGTTTGGTCATGACGAAGGGGACCTCGTCTTAAAAGAAGTCGCGTGTCGTCTGAAACGCTTGATGGAGCCGATCCATGATTCGAAGGTGTATCGCTTAGGTGGTGATGAATTTCTGGTGAAAGTCGCACATGCGTTACCCGAAGAAGTAGTCATCGAGTATGCCGAACGGATGTTAACTGTCTTGAAAGAGTGGGACGCCCATCTTCCATTGTCAGCAAGTATCGGTATCGTTCCGTATGGTCCTGACGAGGATACGGACCTTAGTCGATTGTTGAAAGAAGCGGATGTCGCACTGTATCAATCAAAGGCGAGCGGGAAGAACACGTATCAAATTTGTAGATGAACGCTAATAGGCTAAGCCAGTGGATGACCATCGGCTTAGCCTATTATTTTATGTTCAGTCATGCCGAACAGATTGTCGTGAAAGAATCGAATGAAAAACGGGTACTGATTAAGAATGCGGTTTGCGTCCCATCACTGCGACCGTACGATAGTCGCGCGAGTCGGGACCTCGTCGTACCAACATGTCCTGAAATCCGAATTTCGTCGCCTCGGGGATGAACTCTTTCTGAATCCTGTCAGCAATCCCGTCCCACTGCACATCGCCTTTCCCATCGCAGTACGTGATGACAAATGTGCCATTCGGTTTCAAGACGCGTTCGATTTCAGACAGGACGGTCGTGACATCTTCCCAAAAATATAGCGTGTGGATGCTGAACACGTGATTGACGGATGCGTCGATCATCGCCAAATGATGAAAATCGCCTTCAATCAAGCGAGCTTGTCCCCTTTGGATGGACGCAGCGTTACGTTTCTCGGCAGAAGTGATGAGCGTCTTCGAGCGATCGAGGCCAATCACGTTCACATCTTCCCACTTTTGAAGAATCGTCGCCATCGCATCACCGGCCCCACACCCAAGTTCGAGTACGATAGCGTTTGGATACATCTGTAACTGTTCAATCGTCCACTCGACTTCGATGCGGTGTTGGCGCACCATCTTTTCCCCGATATATTTTCCAACGGGACCGCGTGGATTTTCGTACTGACTGTCCACCCAGTTTTTAAACACTTGTGGGAGCATACTGTCACCTCACTTCGAAAGTAGCTCGATTGTAGCATATTGATGAGACAAAGGAGTCAACAACATGCGTTCATTTTGGATACTCGGCAACCAACTCTCACATGAACTCGAGATGTTGAAGCAAATACAGGAAGATGACGTCATCGTCATGATCGAGGCGACGTCTCGCGCGAAGTGGCGTCCGTACCATAAGCAAAAACTCGTCCTCATCTTCTCGGCGATGCGCCACTTTGCGGAAGAACTGCGCGACAAAGGGTACACCGTCGATTACCATGAAGCGGATTCGTTTCAGGAGGCATGGGACAATCATCTAAAACAGTACGAGCCGGACGAGATTCATGTCACCGCCGTCACGGACGAACCGATGGCTAAAAAGCTCAAGCAATTCGGCAAGAAACATACATTGGTCGAACATACGGATGTCCCGCTCTTCTACTTATCGAAAGAAGAAGCGACCGATACGCTCGGGGACGAACCGTGGCGGATGGATCGGTTTTATCGTCACATGCGGAAACGGTTCGATATCTTGCTCGAAGACGGGAAGCCGCGTGGCGGGAAGTGGTCATTTGACGCGGAAAATCGAAAGCCGCCGAAAGAAGGACTGTCCTTTCCGTCCGCCATCCATTTTCGACCGGACGCCATCACGAAAGACGTCATCGAAAAGGTCGAATCGACATTTTCTGATCACCCGGGAAAGGTGACCCCGTTTCACTGGCCGGTCACACACACCGAGGCGAGACGGGCGTTGAATCGATTCGTAAACGAGCGGCTCGAGACGTTCGGTCCGTATCAAGATGCGATGATGACGGATGAACCAGAGATGTCACACAGCCTGTTGTCGGCTGCCATCAACATCGGTCTGTTGACGCCACATGAAGTCGTCGAGGCGGCTTGTCAGGCAGACGCCCCTTTGTCATCGGTCGAAGGATTCGTTCGCCAAATCCTCGGGTGGCGGGAATATATGCGCGCCGTCTACCTCGCCGTCATGCCGGGCTATGAAGAGGTGAACACGTTTAAGCATGAACGCGACTTACCGTCCTTCTTTTGGGACGCGAAGACGGACTTGAACTGTCTGCATCAAAGTCTGAAGCCGGTCGTGGCCCATGCCCACAATCATCACATCCAGCGGCTGATGGTGCTTGGAAACTACGCGACGTTGTTTGAAATCTCACCGAAGCAAACGAGCGACTGGTTCAATGAGATGTATATCGATGCCTATGATTGGGTCGTCTTACCGAACGTGCTCGGGATGGCACTCCATGCGGACGGCGGGAAGCTCGCCACGAAGCCATATGTCGCATCCGGAAAATATATTGACCGGATGAGTGACTACTGTGGAGACTGTCCGTATAACCCGAAACATACGACCGAGGAGGATGCTTGTCCGTTCAACGCCCTTTACTGGCGTTTCATCGATCGGCACGAGGAAAGATTCTCGAAAAATCAGCGGATGAAGATGATGGTCCGCAATTGGCAAGGGCGAGATGATGATGTAAAAGCAGATATTTTAGCGAAAGCTGAACAGACATTGGCCGATTCCCCGTGAATCGGTTTTTTTACGTTTCCTTCATGAAACTTAGCGATTCCTTTATGGTAGCTTTACAATCGTCCGCTACGATAAGAGCTGTGAGACCCCCTCACTTCCAAGTGAATACTTACCGGTAGAACCTTTGAGAGACCAACAGAAGCCCGTACGTCCATGACGTGTCGTTTCTGTTGGTCCTTTTTTTCATGAAAGGATGATTTAAGTGAATGAAGCGATTGCACGAATTGGGCAAGAACGGATGATAGCCTCGATCAAGAGTCCGAAACAAATCGAAGCGTTTTTACAGACGGATGTGACGACGACGTTCCTCATGATGGGGACGCTCAGCACGCTCGACCGCTATGTGGCGCATTTGAAGCGAGAGAACCGAACGGTCTTCCTCCACGCCGAGCGGATCAATGGGATCAGCCTCGACCGGGATGGCATCGACTATCTCGCCAAACGTGTCGGCGCCGACGGGATTGTCACGACGAAAGCATCGGTGCTTCAGCACGCGAAACGGGCAGGGCTGTTGACGGTCCAGCGACTGTTTCTTGTCGATTCGGACGCGGTCACGAGCGGACTCAAACTCGCCGAAGCGCAGCAACCGGACGCGATCGAACTCATGCCTGGTCTGATTCCGAGTGTCGTCGAGAAGATTTCCCAGGAAGTCTCTTTCCCGATTGTGACGGGTGGGATGATTCGTCAACCGATCGATGTGCATCGCGCCCTCGACCATGGGGCATTCGCGGTTTCGACCGGGGACGAACGACTTTGGCAGGTTCAAAGTCAGAAGGAGGAATTAGTATGAAATCAATTCAACTACAACAACTGACCAAATCATTCGGGGAGACGGAAGTCATTCGGGGTATCGACGTGACAATCGAAGCAGGAGAATTCTTCGCACTCGTCGGACCGTCCGGATGTGGCAAGAGCACGATGCTTCGCATGATCGCTGGACTCGAATCCATCACGAGCGGGACGCTCCGCATCGACGGAGTGGCAGCAAACGGGATGAAGCCGAGCGAGCGTCACTTGTCGATGGTCTTCCAAAACTATGCCCTTTATCCACATATGACGGTCGAGAAAAATATCACGTTCGGTCTACATACGAAAGGACTGACGAAACTAGAACAGCGTGAGCGTTGCCTACAGGCGGCCGAGACGCTCGGGCTCACCGATTATTTGAAACGGAAGCCGCGCGAACTCTCTGGTGGTCAGAGACAACGGGTCGCGTTGGCGCGAGCCATCGTGACGGAGGCACCGATTTGCCTGATGGATGAGCCGCTCTCGAACTTGGACGCAAAACTGCGGGCAAAAATGCGTTCGGAGATTCGCCAGTTGCAGCGAAAGCTCGGACTGACGATGATCTATGTCACCCACGACCAAGTCGAGGCGATGACGATGGCGGACCGGATCATGCTTCTTAATGAAGGAGAAGTGCAACAAGTCGGGAAGCCGCTCGACCTATACAACAAACCAGCCAACACGTTCGTCGCCTCGTTCATCGGGTCGCCACCGATGAACCTGGTCGAGGTCAACCGACAAGAAAAAGGGTGGATGGCAGCAGACGGACGCCTATTCCATCCGAACGCATTGACAGAAGTGTCAGAAGCGACGCTCGGCGTACGTCCAGAACAGATCAAACCTGCCGGCGAAGACGTGACGTTTTATGCAGAGCTGAAAAACATCGAAGTACTCGGGACCGAGACGATTCTCGCGTTCGATGTCGGTGGCAATGAATGGCTGGCGAAATGGCCAGGGCAATGGCCGCTCACTGTCGGAGAAAAAGTGGCGTGTTACGTGGAACCGAAACAGATGTCGCTCTTTGACGCGGATGGGCAACGCATCGAGCCACGACAGCCGAAGCTGTTTGAGGCGTTGGAGGTGTTCCAATGACGGTCGCTTTACCGAGAGAGAAGGTCCGCACGAGACTGTCGGACGCGGCGAGCGGGCTGTTGTACTTGTCTCCGTCCATCATCTTGTTTGGTGTCTTTCTCGTCTATCCGCTCCTCCGGACGATGTACTTGAGTTTCTTTCGGACGGACACACAAGGGACGCCACTCGAATTTGTCGGCGTCGGTCATTACAGCAATTTGTTCACGAGTGCGGCGTTTTGGCAAAGTATTCAGGCGACGGTCGGATTCGTCCTCTTGACGGTCCCGCTGACGATTCTGATTGCACTCGGTCTCGCGCTCCTCGCCAATGAGAAGTTGAAAGGCATCGGCATCTTTCGCACGGCCTTCTCGGCGACGATGGGGATGAGTGTCGCCGCCTCATCGGTCATCTGGATGTTCATGTATAACCCGTCAATCGGGATCTTCAACCGGTTCCTCGAAGCGATCGGTGCCAGCGGCGTACAGTGGCTTCTTGACCCGCAATATGCACTGTTGTCTGTTTCACTCGCGACCGTCTGGATGAACATCGGCTTCACGTTTTTGATTCTCCTCGGTGGTCTGCAAAACATCGACCGGACGCTATACGAGAGTGCGGATATCGCGGGGACGAGCTATTGGACACAGTTACGCGCGATCACGATCCCGATGTTGTCGCCGACGCTCTTTTTCGTCGGCATCATCTCGCTCATCAACGCTTTCCAGACGTTCGGACAGATTGATTTGTTGACGAAAGGCGGACCGACGAATGCGACGAATGTCATCGTCTATGCCATTTATAAAGACGCGTTCATCAACTACAACGTCGGGAGTGCCAGTGCACAAGCCGTGTTCTTATTTATCGCCGTCCTTTTGTTGACATGGCTCCAATTCAAATTGGTCGAAAGGAAGGTGCATTACCAATGAGACTACGGAATGTAGGCGTATATGTCTTACTCGTTTTGAGCGCCGTCGTCATGCTGTTCCCAATCGCTTATGCGTTCTCGATCAGTCTGATGGACGGGAAGGAAGTGCTCCAGGGACATCTGCTCCCACGCGACCCGTCATTTGAGAACTATATCGCCGCGTTCGAACGAATCCCGATGCTGACTTACTTAGTGAACAGTCTGATTGTCGCGCTTCTCGTGATGGTCGGACAGGTCGTCTTGTCGAGTCTCGCGGCATTCGCATTCGTCTTCATCGACTTTAAAGGAAAAGGGCTCATTTTCATGCTTTTCCTCGCGACGATGATGGTCCCATGGGAAGCGACGATGGTGCCGAACTTTTTGACAATCCAGTCACTTGGCTGGCTCAACACCGTCTGGGGGCTATCGGTGCCGTTCTTTGCACTCGCTTTTGGGACGTTTTTACTCCGGCAACAGTTCAAGACGATTCCATATGAGATGTATGAGGCGTCTCAAATCGCTGGGATCAGCCGGTTCCGCTTCTTCTGGAACGTCGTCTTGCCCGTCTCGAAGACACCGCTCGTCACGTTGTCGGTATATAGCTTTTTGACGACTTGGAACATGTACTTATGGCCGCTCCTCGTCACGAACACGGAACAGGCGCGGACGGTTCAAATCGGAATCAAACAGATGCAGTCGAACGAGGTCGCCTCGGATTGGGGTGTCGTCATGGCGGCGGTCGTCTTAATTATCATTCCGACACTTTTATTGTTATTCGCAGGACAAAAACATCTACAAGAAGGATTGACGCAAGGCGCAATCAAATAATAGGGGGACATGACAAAATGAAAAAGTTTGGATTATTCGCAGGGTTGGCAAGTTCAGTGCTATTACTCGGGGCATGTGGCAGTGAAGAAGCGGCACCTGTCGCGGCGACGACAGAAGACAGGAAGACAGAAGTCGTCTTTTGGCACGCCATGAGCGGGGACTTGGAAACAGCGCTCAATACGCAGGTCGATGCATTCAACGCGTCGCAAGACGACTATGAAGTGAAACCGATCTTCCAAGGAACGTACGAAGAGGCGCTGACGAAGTTCAATGCCGTCGCCGGTTCGGAAGACGCGCCGGCCATCATGCAGACGTTCGAGGTCGGGACGAAATACATGATCGACTCGAATAAGATCACACCGGTACAAGAGTTCATCGACAAAGAGGACTTTGACACAAGCGTGTGGGAAGAGAACATCTTGAGCTATTACCAAGTGGACGGTAAGCAATACTCGATGCCGTTCAACTCTTCGACACCTGTCCTCATCTACAATAAAGATGCATTTAAAGAAGCAGGGCTCGACCCGGAGAAGGCGCCGCGCACGTATGACGAGTTGAAAGCAGCAGCGAAGAAGTTGACGACGGACGACCAGACCGGCTTCACGATGCTCAACTATGGCTGGTTCTTTGAACAGCTTGTCGCCGCGCAAGGTGGACTTTACGTCGATAACGATAACGGGCGCAGTGGAGATCCGACGAAGGCCGTGTTCGATGGCGAAGAAGGACAGAATGCGTTCAACTTGATCAAAGAGATGTACGACGAGAAGACGTTCCTAAACGTCGGTCAAAACTGGGATGATATGCGTGCGTCGTTCCAATCGGGTAAAGTCGCCATGTATCTCGACTCGTCAGCCGGTATCCGTACCGTTGCGGACAGCGCAGACTTTGAAATCGGTGCCTCATACTTGCCAGTGCCGAACGAAGCAGACCGTCAAGGCGTCGTCATCGGTGGCGCATCACTCTGGATGGGTGACGGCATCGCCGAAGAAACGAAAGAAGGCGCTTGGGAGTTCATGAAGTATGTGTCTTCAACGGAAGCACAAGCGCAGTGGCATGTCGACACAGGTTACTTCGCGATTAATCCTGACGCATACAACGAACCGGTCGTCGAAGAGATGTGGGTGAAATATCCACAGCTCAAAGTGACGGTCGACCAGCTCAGCGAAACGAAGCCATCACCAGCGACACAAGGTGCGCTCATCTCGACGTTCCCTCAATCGCGTCAGAGCGTCGTCAATGCGATGGAAAGCTTGTATCAAGGCGTGTCGGTCGAAGACGCATTGAAGCGTGCGGCCGAAGAGACGACTTCCACCTTGGGGCAGTGAGATGTTGATTTACGCACATCGCGGGTATAGCGCTAATTACCCGGAAAATACGTTGTCGGCGTTCGAAGCGGCCCTCCCATATGTGGACGGGATCGAGCTCGACGTGCAACTGTCAAAAGACGGTCGACTTGTCGTCATCCATGACGAGACAGTCGATCGGACGACAGATGGAACCGGGTGGGTAAAAGACATGACACTCCAGGAGCTACGTCAATTGAAGATTGACGGGTACGAACGCATCCCGACACTAGAAGAAGTGCTCGGCTTGATCGAACGGAGTGACGTCACGTTGAACGTTGAATTGAAGACGGACCAATACGCGTATCCAGGCATCGAACGACTCGCCTGGCTCGCCGTTGACGAGTTTCACATGACTGGGCGCGTCGTCTTCTCCTCGTTCAATCGGGAGACGCTCGTCCGAATGCGGGATGTGGCACCGCACGCACGCCTTGCCGTGTTGACGCTCACGGGAGAGTCGGACACCGTCTCGTTCGCTGAAACGATTCGAGCCGAGGCAATCCACGCACAGACCGAGTTTATCGGCTCAAAAGCGTGGGAAGAGATGCGACGGACACCGCTCGAGACCCGTCTTTACACCATCAACGACGTGAAAGATTTGCCTTTGATGCCGGTGGCAGCCATCATGACGGATGAAGTCGAACGGTTCGCAAAATAAGCAGACAAAAACCCCGCTCCTTTTGAAGGAGCGGGGTTCGTTCATGTCATGATCGGTTCTGGTGACGCATATGTTGAGACGACGACTTGGTTGCGTCCTTCACTTTTTGCTTGATAGAGTGCCGAATCCGCGAGGTCGACCATCCGTTTGATAGGAAGGGCGGTACCGTGGGCGACCCCGACAGACGTCGTGATTTGAATCGGTGGGAAATCGTTCAAGTAGAACGTTTCAGTGGCAACGCGTTCCCGAATCCGGTTGGCCACTTTATCCACTTTCTCTGGTGTCAAATCGTACATCAAGATGACAAACTCTTCGCCGCCGATTCGGGCGACGGTGTCGTGTGCGCGTGTCTCTACTTTTAGAATGTCGGCGAACTGTTGCAAGACGAGGTCACCGTTTCCGTGACCGTATGTATCGTTCACATGCTTGAAGTGATCGATATCGAGCGCAAGGACGTTGTACGTGCGATCGTCCTCACCGAGCGAGGCGGTGTAGCGGTCCCAGACGCGACGGTTGAACAGTCCCGTCAAGTGGTCCCGTTCGGAAGATTGTTTATATTCGAGTGCGCGTCGAGTCGTCTTCTCTAAGTCGATGGTAAGTGTACTCGAGAGGAGACCGACGAGCATGCCGACCATCCAAATGGTCAAGACGAGGGATACGTATGCCGCGTTCCAACCCATATTGATATAAACGGCGAGCGAAATAATGAATAGCGCCCACACGTTTAGAAAGATGCTTTGTAAAAAGAGTCGCTCACGAAGCAAACGATGAATCCAGAGCATCCCGATACTGACGATGAACGTCGCGATAAAGGCGATGAAAGCTTGTTCTGTCATCCCGAACAAGAAACGCGTGCTCGCAATGACGAGTGTCGCAATAAACAAGGGTGCCCGAGCACCGTAAAACGCGAGTAGGACGAGCGGTAAGTGACGTAAATCCACACGTACCGTATCGTTGGCCTCGACGGCGTTGTACATCAAAAAAAGACCGAGCGCACCGGCCAATAGACCGATGATAAAGCTACGGAAAAATTGTGAATGGAAGAGCGTAGAATGATAAATCTTCGAGATGATATAAAACCCGGTAAACGCAACACAGGCGTTCAATAACAAGACGGTGAGCGTCATTCCTTCACGACCTTTTCGATAGACTATACGTTAACCGTAGCAGTCTCCAAAATAATGTCAATTATAAAATGCTTCGTAATATGCAAAAAAAAGCAAATCCGAATTGATTTCGGACCTGCTTCATTCTCCTGACTCAAAGGAATGGTACATGATATTTGAAATGTTGCCAGTAAGGTGATGTTGTAATGTGTGATTGACTGGATAGATACGACTAGAAAAGACATACTCACCATCATTTACAAAAATTTCGATAGAAGAAGAATCGATGAATAGACGAACTCGTTCACAGTTAGCCTGAATTCTTCGTTCTGTTTTGTTTCGAACGAGTTGGATGTAGCCTTTAGCGACGGAAAGTGTAGCGGTACCTTGGAAGCAACTGAATTGAAATGCGCCTTGCACGTCAAACTCAAGCTCAAACGCTTTTCCTGAGAAAAAAGATGATTCGAGAGGGAAGGAACATTGACGTAACCATTTCATTTCTTCAATCGGAGTCATCCAGAGTCGATTATTCCTTATGCTTAATTCACGTGGTATGGTCATCTGGTTCGTCCAGCCTTCTCGTTGCTCCGGCCAATCTTGTTCCCACATCGCGTTCCAAGCAATCAAAATTCGTCTACCTTGATCATCGAGAAAGGTTTGGGCAGCGTAAAAGTCATGACCATAATCTAACTCGGAGAACGAACCATGTGTGAACTGTGTCGTAGTTACATCGAACTTACCTATGAAATAACCGCATTGATGTAGGTTGTGATAACGATCTCCTGTTGGTTCCATTCCTTGTGGAGAGAGTAACAATACATCATGACCATTCAGAGTAAAAAGATCGGGACATTCCCACATCCATCCATGCTCCCCAGTTCCCTCTGCCATGATGCCTTGTTCTCTCCAGTGAAGGGCATCATCTGATTCGTAGAGCACAACTTTTCCATTCAGTTCATCACGTGTACCAAGAATCATATAGAATTTATCGTTGTCAGCCCACACTTTGGGATCCCGAACATGGGCATTTCCATGTTCGGGAATTTCCGATATGAGCGGATTGTGTACACTTTTTTGAAACGATAATCCATCTATTGATGTGGCAAGACATTGAACTTGACGCAACGTTTCACGCTTTTCATCTAACCACGTGTTGCCTGTGTAATACAAATGAAGCATATTGCCTTTGATTAACGCACTACCTGAAAAAATACCGTCTCGATCGTAATCATCTCCTGGACGTAGAGCAATCGGCTTATGTTCCCAACGGATTAAATCTGTTGAGGTGGCATGCCCCCAATGCATATCATCCCAATTTACGCCAAACGGATGATACTGATAAAACAGATGGTAGACACCGTTGAACTGGCAAAGACCATTAGGATCGTTCATCCAACCAAAAGGTGGCGCGAAATGGTAGATAGGACGATACGTCATACGGATAACACTTCACTTGTAAATGTGTCCGTAATAGTCTGTTTTTCGCCATAAATTTCGACAGTGAGTGGCTCAGTTGAAGGTGCACGACGTGTAAGCACAACTTTGTCATGTGATGCATAAATGTCGAGTGTTTCACCTTTCCAATTGATTGAGAAAGTGAGTTCATCCCAAGCTTCCGGCAACATTGGAGAAATTCGTAAGTTTCCACTGGTCATACGTACACCGCCAAAACCGTTTACGACAGCTTGCCAAATTCCACCAAGTGAAGCCGCATGAATACCTGCATCAGACGTTTTCATGTTTGGTCCCAGATCGATTTCAGAGGCCCGACGGAATAAACTGTAGGCAAGTTCGCGGTTACCGAGATCAGATGCAAGGACACTATGAGTTGAGAGAGAGAGCGATGAGTCGTGTAATGTCTTCGGTTCATAGTATTCCCAGTTTGCTCGTTTGACATCTGCTGAGAATAAATCTTCAAGCAAATACATCAAAATCATCACGTCTGCTTGTTTTGATACTTGAATCTCGTTGACTTGTTCTAGATTATAGTCATAGAACATGGAGCCAACGTTTTCTTGATTTTTGTATTTGCTCAAATCGATGATTTGTTTTTGCAAATACGTATCATCTTGTGGCAAGACTCCGTCTTCGCGCACTCGAGGCAAGTAAATCAAGTCAAGAACATGGCGGAATCGTGTTTCGGCCGTTTCCAAATCAAGCTTTTCGTTCAATTGTTGGAACAGGTTCGGTTTTTCAATACGTAACAATTCTACATACTCAATCGCTTTTTGAATGTTCCAGTGAGCTGTATAATTCGTGAATGCGTTATTGTTGACGTGTTCTTTATATTCATCTGGTCCGACGACTTGATTGATTTCATAACGGTCGTATGTTTCATTCCACTCAAGGCGACTCGCCCAGAATTTTGCGGTGTCAATTAAAAGCTCATATCCGTAATTGTCCATAAATTCTTGGTCACCCGTGACATGGTAATATTGCCAAGCTGCAAAAGCGACATCCGAGGTAATGTGTTGCTCGATAAAACCAGACCAAATTTTTGTTGCCTCACCTGTGACAATGTCTGCAGCACCCCAGATTGGTGTAACTTCACCGTCATCAAGCCATGCTGATTCCCACGGGAACATTGCGCCATCGTATCCATTCTCTTTCGCTTTCCGATGTGCCCCGGGTAGCGAGAGATAACGATACTCGAGCAAGCTGCGAGCGATTGTTGGATTCGTATACGTGTAGTAGGGCAGGATAAAGATTTCCGTATCCCAGAATGTATGTCCTTTATACCCTTCGCCGGACAAACCTTTTGCTCCAATGTTCATCCGATTATCATGCTTCGGTGTCATGACTGCAAGATGGTATTGAGCAAATCGGATTGCTAGCTGGTCGAACATATCTTTTGATTTTATAGTGATTGGCGTTCGTGACCAAACAAGCTCATCCCATGCTTGAACGTGTCTGTCGAGCAAGTAATCATACCCTTCCGATTCGATTTTACGTGTGATATCCAACGCAAGATCTGCGAGTTCTTCTGTCGAATCGACTGTCACTTCGTGATCACGAGAAGTGAAGACGGTCGAGTATTTTTCAATCGTAAATACTTCATTCGCTGGAATCTCAATATCCGAATAGTCAAAGAAAATTTGACGGCGATCCATTTTGATAATGGATGTCGGATTCATTGATTCACGTCGGTAAAAACGATGGACGCTATGGAAGACAAAATCGATGCCAGATTCAGTCGTCGTTTGGATCTGTTGCATAAAACGTCCGTTATAAAGTCGTTTGTTCCCTTCTAAGAAGTGCTGGACACCACTGTTTGTCGTTTGTCCATTAATACCTGAAGTAAGTGAGAGAACACTGTTTTGTTTCGGCGTTATGGTCACTCGTTGAGCAATTACGTGCAGGTTATCCATTGAGACGAAGCGTCGAAAAGTAAGGTCGTAAACATTTCCATTCGGACTTTGCCATGTGATGTTACGTACGAGTTCAGCTTCTTTCAAATTAAGCGTACGGCGATAAGAAAGGATATTTCCCTGTGTCAAATCAAAACGTACACCGTCTAATTTGAACTCCATCCATAAAAGGTCTGCTGCATTCGGAAGTTCGGTCACTTCATTCTCAGCGAACTTATTGAATGTCCCGGCCACGAACAAGTTGCGTGTTTCATTCGCATAATGTTCTTCTGTGACAGAACGTAACCCCATGTATCCATTTCCGAGAGAAAATACCGATTCACCTTTCCCGAGCCATTCCGGGCGAAACCCGTCTTCAGATACGAGCCAATGCTGTAAATCTTCTCTGCCAGTCGTATAGTTCATCAATGTATTCATCACCATATAACCTCCTGTATGATAAAGCGCTTTCTTGATTCGTCACCATTCTATCCGAAACGTTTCGGATATTCAATAGCGATTTTACTATATTTTCTTTCAATTGTTTGAAGAACGTGATTAAATGGTGGCAGAAACGTTTTAGAAAAGAGGACTAACATGGAACAAATGATTGCTAGTTTAGGCTTTCAATTCGAGAAAGTGAAAACGTGGAGATCACAATCGATTTGGAAATCAATTTTTTATGTAGCGATTGCTGTCCTATTCGCCAATGCACTCGTATATGGAGTGAAATGGATGGGACAACCTGAGGTGGTTGAGGAAAACTTGCCTTCATTTCAGATAACGGAGGATGGTCTTCGGTATGAGCAGTCTTTTACGTTTGATGTTCCTGTTCTCGATTTGTCTGTAATGGTGGGAGAGGAACAGAAAACGGATGCACGCCAAACGCTAGTCCTTATGGAATCTGGTTGGGCATTCAAGCGAAGCGGAGTCGAGACAGATTTGGAAAGTTATCAGACGTTGCTTGATTTTGTGGGACGGTCAGACGTGGCAGAACGTGATTTAGACGTTTTATTAAAAGAATTGAACTGGTTCTATCCCATTTACGTGTACGGGGCTACTATGTTTGATTTGGTTTTGCATTTTCTGTTAATTTCCCTTCTGGCTCTAGCAGGTCTCGGGTTTCGACGCTTTGTACCGATTCGTTATAAAGAGGCATGGACCATTACAGCTTATGGCATCACAGCACCTTTGATTGTGCGTTCAGTTATTGAATTATTGCCAATCAATGTGTCTATGCTCTCTGTTTTATATTGGGCGACTGTCGGTATCTTTGCATTTATGACGATACGAAAAATCGGCGATGACTAATCATCGCCGATTTTTTGTGACCGATTCTCGCAGGATTAACTGATTATTGACGAAAGCTTCATGGGGCACATCCTGACCTTCTACAATATTGACAATCATCGATGCGGCTTTTCGCCCCATTTCATAAGGTTGTTGTCCAACAGTGGTTAACGGTGGGGATACGTACTGAGACAATAAGATATTGTCAAATCCGATGATTGATAGATCTTCTGGAACGTTTAAGCCGAGTTCTCTCGTTGCCTGGAGAACGCCAAGTGCCATGACATCGGATGCACAGAAAAACGCTGTCACTTCAGGGTGATTCAACAAAAAAGGAAGTGCTGCATCTTTTGAGGCGAGTTCTTCAAAATCTCCGTTTAACACATATTCTTCTTGGAAGTCGATTTCGTGATCGTGTAGCACTTGTCGATAGGCATCATATCGTACAGTCGAAACATAGGCGTGTGGTGCGCCGTTCATAAATGCAATATGTCGGTGTCCGAGTCGGATGAGATAACGAACGGCTTGTTTAGCGCTCTCGAGCTGATTTGAGGTCACATAACCTGTATTGATCCCTTCGACAGGAATGTCGACCAGTACGCAAGGTACTGTGCTTTCGATTGCCTCGAGTAAGTAGGGGTCGTCTCGTTTTAGTCCTTGAATAACAACCCCGTCTAGTTGACGTTCTGCGCACATTTGACTGTACGTTTTATTTTTTTGCTTTGAGGTCGTAGTCGATAAAAGAACGAACTCGTAATCAAGGTCAGACAATTCATCTGATACACCGCATAAAGTCTCGAACATAAAGTTATCTTTAATACTCTCGCGTTTTAAATCAGTGACGAGAAAGCCGATTGTCTTGGATTGCTTTTTGACCAAACTGCGTGCCAAAATGTTCGGGCTATAACCAAGTTCTTTAGCGACATTTAAAATCTTGTCCCGTGTCTCTTTGTTTACATCATCGTAGCCGTTTAAGGCTCGAGATACAGTAGTGATGGAAAAACCGGATGCTTTAGAAACGTCTTTTAATGTGGCCATCATACAATACTCCTTTATGAAAACGTTGTGAGTAAATTAAGTAAAATTTATAGGTACATCTAGTTTAGTCTGTATATGAATATCTTGTAAACCTTGAATTGAAAGCATTTTTTAAGGGTTTTAAAAAAGTTCTTGATTTCCGAAACGTTTCGGGTATAAAATCTAGTTGTGAGTTGAAAGCGGTTACTTTAATTTGGTCGACATTACACTTAAGGAGGAAATGATTGATGAATAAAAAAGTATCTAAGCCATTATCGATTGTTATGCTATCAGGACTTGTCTTTACTGCAGCTTGTGGTGGTGAAGAGGAGGCGCAAGTCGCTTCAGATTCATCTGAACTTGAAGGTAAAGAAATCACGGTAGGGACATGGAAAGGAACAGATGCTGAAGTAAAAGCATTCGATGAATTGTTAGCAGCTTTCACTGAAGAGACTGGAATCAAAGTTAAAAAGAAAGTCTACAATGATTATCAAACACAGCTCCAAACTGACCTCGTCGGCGGAACGGCACCAGATGTGTTTTATGTAGATGCTTTTTTAGCACCTGAACTTTCTAAACAAGGTGTACTCGAACCACTTGATCAATATATCGAACAAGCAGAAAAAGATTTAGGCGACTTTTATGAACCAGCCATTAATGCTTTTAAATCTGACGATCAATTATTCGGTCTTCCAAAAGATTATTCCACTCTCGGACT
Source organism: Exiguobacterium sp. s129 (assembly GCF_018617585.1). Lineage (GTDB taxonomy): Bacteria > Bacillota > Bacilli > Exiguobacteriales > Exiguobacteriaceae > Exiguobacterium > Exiguobacterium aestuarii_A. Next base: position 204,385 of record NZ_JACSKL010000001.1, on the reverse strand, counting down.
TTACTACAACAAAAAGTTGATTGAAGATGCTGGTTTCACAGCAGATGATATCCCGACAGAGATGGGGCAGCTTCCTGAATTTTTAGGAGAGTTACAAGAAAAGCTCCCATCTGGTGTGACACCAGCAATTACCACATCTGAACTCGCGCGTCATATGTTCGTCCTACAATCAGGTGGAACGGATATCGTTGATGAAAATGGAATGGCGGTATTGTCACAACAGGATCAAATTGAAGCATTGCAACCACTTGTGGATGCCTATCAAGATAAACTTGTTCAACGACCTGCTGATTTAGGGCAAGGATGGGCAGGCGATTCATTTGGAGCTGAAAAAGCGGCAATCATGATTGAAGGTAACTGGGCAATCTCGCATATCGAACAAAACTTCCCGAACGTTGAAATGGGGACGAAAGAAGTTCCTACAATTGACGGCAACAGTGGTTCGATGATGTTCACAGTCTCTTATTCGCTCAATAGCGATTCGGAAGAAAAAGCGGCAGGTTGGGAATTTATCAATTACGCGACTTCGAAAGACGGGATGAAGATTTGGTCTGAAGGAGCTGGTGTTCTCCCGTCGCTCAAATCAATCGCCGAAGAACTTAATCTTCAAGATGATGAATTGAAAGCACCGTTCGTTGCGGCTGGAGCTTATGCGACACCTTGGCAAAAAGGCGATTCTCTTTCAATTATTGCTCGTGAATACAACAACTTGTTACCTGCTGCTTTGAAAGGTGATATGACACTCGAAGAAGCGATGAAAAAAGCAGAAGAAACTGCGAATAAAGATATCGAGACGCAATTGAAATAAAGAAACAATTGGGCTCGCGTAATCGCGCGGGCCTCGTTTTGTTCGGGAAGGAAGGATCGATTATATGGGCACACAGCTCGAAATCAACCGGCGTACGGATGCAGCGTCACAGGCACCACCACCTAAAAAAAAGAAAGGTAGTGAACGTGATCGCCGTGAAGCTGTACAAGGCATGACATTTATGCTGCCGACAATCATCATTTTAGTGACGTTCACGTTGCTTCCGATTGCGTATTCACTTTTCTTATCATTTACACGCGTGAATTTGTTCGGCGGCATCGATTTCCAATGGGTTGGCTTTGAAAATTACATCAACGCATGGAACGATGATCGGGTCTGGACGGCTTTAAAAAATACGTTCCGTTATGCTCTTTTTGTTGTACCGATTCAAACGGCAATTGCACTTCTCATGGCGGCTGTCTTAAATTCCGGGATTCGTTTTCAAAATACATTCCGGACTATTTATTTCTTGCCGACGCTTACTTCAAGTTCAGCACTCACCATGATTTTCATGTTTTTGTTCAGTTTAAATGGACCAATCAACAATGTTCTCGTCAGTTTGGGATTGTTAGATGCACCAATCAACTTCATCAACGAGACCGATTTTGCCCTCACGACCATAATGGTCATGAATATTTGGTCTACTGTCCCATTCTTCATGACAATCTATTTAGCAGGGCTACAAGATATCCCGTCTTCGCTTTACGAGGCGGCTTCACTTGATGGGGCAAATGCGTGGCAAAAACTGATGAAAATTACAGTTCCCAACCTTACTCCTGTAACGAACTATGTCCTGTTGATGGGCATCATCGGTTGTTTCCAATTATTTGACCAAGCATATATCATCTCAGGTGGAACCGGTGGGCCGAACAACGCCACACTTACATTCTCGCTCATCATTTATCAGTATGCGTTTAAGACCATTGGAACGATGGGATATGCGTCAGCACTGGCAATTATTTTGACAATCATCATCTTCACGGTTTCGATGATTGCTCGTAAGTTGAATAAAGAAGAATCGAACTATTAAGGAGGAATGGATATGAAAAAGAAAAAATGGCCGCGTATTGTCATGTATGTCATCCTCGTCTCTTACGCGCTCGTCACACTGTATCCATTCCTATGGGCAGTGCTCGCATCGTTCAAACCGTATAGCGAGATTGTAGCTGGGGGGCTTACACTTTGGCCAGAGAATCCAACGCTCGCAAACTTTGAACATATCTTTACGGAAGATCCGCTTTTTCCACGTTGGATTATGAACTCCTTTTTAATTGCAACACTAGGAACCATTGTGAACGTCATTTTTAACACAATGGCTGGTTATTCGCTTGCACGTCTTCGGTTTCCGGGACGTAACTATTTATTCCTGTTGATCTTGGCTGTCATGATGGTACCGGGACAAATCTTGCTCATTCCGAACTACTTGATCATGCGTTCGCTTGGAATTCTCGACACATACTCTGCGTTGATCATTCCCGGAGCCATCAACTTCTCCTACATCTTCTTGATGAGACAGTTCTTTATCAACTTCCCACGCGAAGTAGAAGAAGCTGCACAAGTAGACGGACTAAATCGATTCCAAACGTTTTGGCGTATTGTCTTCCCAATGGCGCGTGCATCGGTTGCAACGCAGGCCGTCTTCGTGTTCCTCGGGTTCTGGAACGAGTTCTTAAAACCGCTCCTTTACATCACATCACCCGAAAAGTATACGCTTACGCTCGGGCTTCAGTCATTTCAAAGTCAGAATGCCACGCAGTGGAACTACATCATGGCGGCTTCTGTCGTCAGTATCATTCCAATCATCATTTTGTACATCATGCTGAATAAGTACTTCATGCAAGGTTTACGAATTGGTGGAGATAAATAAGGAGAATGAAAATGAAAGCTTTTATTTTTGATCTAGACGGTGTCATCACCGACAGTGCCGAATATCATTACTTAGCATGGAAAGAGCTCGGAGAAGATTTGGGGATTCCGTTTGATCGAGCATTCAATGAGACACTCAAAGGTGTGAGTCGAACTGAATCATTGGAACGAATCTTACGACTTGGCGGCCGTGAGAATGACTTTTCTGCTGAAGAGAAGGAGCTGCTTGCGACAAAGAAGAATGAACACTATGTATCACTTATTTCAAAAATTACGGCTGCAGATATCTTGCCAGGCATTGAAATGTTCTTGAAAGAGCTAAAAGAAGCAGGTTACAAAATCGGAATGGCGTCAGCATCGAAGAATGCTCAGATGGTGACGAGCCAACTTGGATTGCTTGAAGCGTTCGACCATATTGTTGATGCGGCAACTGTGATACATTCAAAACCACATCCTGAAGTATTTCTTAAAGCTGCTGAAGCGCTACGAGTCGATCCGAAAGAATGTGTCGGTATTGAGGATGCAGTTGCAGGAATCACGGCCATCCATGAGGCAGGTATGTTTGCCGTCGGAATTGGCGACCCACATGTCTTGACTGAGGCAGATGTTGTCTTCGAAGACACAACGCAACTCACACTAGAGAAGCTATTAGTTCGAATTTAAAAATGAAACCTCGAGTGTTTGCACTCGAGGCATTTTTAACGAGGGGGAGTTTGAATGAAACAGACTTGGTGGAAAGAGGCCGTCGTATATCAAGTGTATTGGCGAAGCTTTTTCGATACAGACGGAGATGGATATGGTGATTTAGAAGGTGTGCGTCAAAAGTTACCGTACATTAAAGAACTTGGGGCGGATGTTGTCTGGCTCAATCCGTTCTATGTGTCACCGGATAAGGACAATGGATATGACATTGCCGACTATTATGGTGTCATGGATCGAGCAGGAACGATGGCGGATTTTGAACGTTTGTTGACAGAGGCACACGCACTCGGTCTGAAAATCATTCTGGATCTTGTCGTTAACCATACTTCGAATCAACATCAGTGGTTCTTGGAATCAAAGAAGGGCAAAGACTCACCAAAGCGAGATTACTATATTTGGCATGATCCAGTGCAAGGAAAAGCGCCAAACAATTGGCGATCATATTTTGAGCCGTCTTGTTGGGAATGGGATAAGCACAGCGGTCAGTATTATTACCATTCATTCGCCGTCGAACAACCCGACCTCAATTGGGAGAATGAAGAATTGCGTCATGAAATCTATAAGATGATGCGGTTTTGGCTCGATAAAGGTATTGACGGATTTCGAATGGATGTCATCAATCTTCTCGCAAAGAGAAAAGACTTATCTGATGTCGAAGATCCATATAATTTGAGTTACTTAGCTAATAATCCCGGGATTCATGAGTACCTTCAAGAAATGCATGAGGAGGTACTGCGGCACTACGATTGCATGACGGTCGGTGAGATACCGTTCGTAACACCGAAAGAAGGCGCACTCTATGTAGACGAGGAACGTCATGAGCTAAATACGTTGTTTCATTTCCAAATCGCCGATGAGATGCCGACTTGGGATATGCTTCGCTTCAAAGAAATTCAGCGCGATTGGTATGAAGGGTTGAAAGGGAAAGGCTGGAACTCACAATTTTTAAACAATCACGACCACACGCGTCAGGTTACTCGATATGGGAATGATGGGGAACATCGTGTTGCATCGGCAAAGCTATTGGCAACCTTGACGCATACATTGCCCGGAATACCTTATATTTATCAAGGTGAAGAAATAGGAATGACTGGTGTCACGTTTGATTCGATTGAAGATTATCAAGATATAGCGATGAAAAACCGGTATGCAGAAGAAGTGAATAAAGGACGGAATGAAAATGACGTATTGACCAGCTTGCAACTATTAAGTCGAGATAACTCGCGGACGCCAATGCAGTGGAATAACAAAAAAGAAGCTGGATTTACACAAGGGGTACCTTGGATGAGTGTAAATAAAAATTACGTTGAGTTGAATGTAGAAATGGACTTGCAACGGGAAGATTCAGTGTTTCGTTACTATCAACGTTTGATTCAATTAAGGAAATCAAATGAAGCACTTGTGTATGGTGAGTTTAAAGACTTGCTTCCAAATGATGAAACGTTGCATGTATATGAGCGTTCTCTGAGAGAAGAACAATTTTTGATCATTCTCAATCATTCGGATGATTCTCACCCTATACCCGTATCGACAGCATGTTATAATCTCGTCTTACAAAATCTAGACAATGAGACCAATCAGTTGCGACCGTATGAAGCAAGAATCTATAAGAAGACCATCAAATAGGTGGTCTTCACGCTTTTTTCTTCGTGCCTCGAAACGCAAAAAACATGGCGATGCCGATACCAATCCCGAGCCACCAGTTATCGAGCGTGAGACCAAAAACGACGGCGAACACGACAGCGACCGGGATGGATAAGTATCCTCGTTGTTTCATCTTCATTTCCTCCTCTCTTCGTCACTTCTCTATTCCCAAAATTGAATCGTGTTACATCACGAAATGAAAAAACGTCCGATTGAACGAATCAGTCGGACGTGATTGTAAAGAATGTTCGTGGCAAGGGGCATGTGTGCCGGGTATGAAGCTCAATCGTGAACGTCGTACCCTCTCCGTATGTGGAGTCTGCATGGATACCCCAACCGTGGGCTTCAGCGATTCGTTTGCAAATCCGTAGACCAAGCCCCGTACCTTTGATGGATTGATGAGCGAGGGAGTCGACACGATAGTATTCATCAAATACATACGGAAGTGCATCTTCTGGAATGCCGATGCCAGTATCAGATACAGACAACACCACCGTACCGTCACATTCCTCGACTTGTGTATGGACGGTCCCACCATCGGGAGAATATTTGATGGCATTGCCGATCAAGTTATGGAGCAATTGCCGTAACTTTTCTTCGTCTGCTTGAATCCAGACGTCATTTGTCTCAAACGTCACTGTATGAAGTGGCGAAGTCGTTTGATAACTCGCCATGACGTCCGCTAATAGGGGGCGAAGCGCGAATGTCGTCACGGTCAATTGTTCGGCCGTATAGCTTTCTTTTTGGTAGTCCAAAAAATTATCGACGAGGCGCTCGAGCCGTTCCGATTCTTGTTTCACTTGTTCCAACATGTGATAAGACTTCTCCGAACCTTCATGTCGCGCCATCAACAATTCGGTATAGCCATGGATTGCGGTCAAAGGGGTACGGAAGTCATGAGACAACTCAGCAAGAAATGTATCTTTTCGTTCTTCGAAGCGAACGGCTTCCGTTTGGTCACGCCACATGATGAAGACGCCCCGGGGTGTCCGGGTGAAATTGAAGATCAGGTGCAGCGTCCGGTCATCGAATTGAATACGTCGTGACGTCATGCTTGGCCATTTCTCTGTCTCGCACTCAAGCAGTTCTTGAATCAAATGGGTGACTTGCGCCATGTCGGCACCATGTTCTTCGAACGTCGTATAGAGAAAGCGAGTCAATGCTTCCATCGAGGCGAACGATTGAGTCGTCATCGAAGGGCACCAGTGATGAAGGAGATGATTCGTATAGAGACGGTGTTTCGAGAAATCGATATAACACATCGCATCCTGCACTTCTTCCACGACGGAAGCGATGGAGAACGTATGGCGTTCCTGTTTTTGACGAGCGGAGCGTTTCTGCCTAACCCTATGGAATCGGCGCATTGACATACCTCCTCGCAAACATTTGTACATTCATTCACAACAAGTATACGACATTCGAGAAGGAATCCATATACGGGCAATAGTCCTATCAGAAACGGACTGAAATTGGGACGGAAATTAGTCGGGGATTTGGAGAATGTTTTATCGGATAGAAAGTAGGATAGTATTTCTACATGCATAACGAGAAAGGGTGAACGAGATGAAATCGTACGGTAAATTTGGAATCATGATCGCAGTCTCTACATTCATTATGTATTGGCTCATGTATTTGAACGTCTTTCAAATCAATCATATTTTCTTTAGTCAAACCAGGTTGTATATGGCACTCATCATGGGATCGGTCATGGCATTCGTCATGCTTCTCTTCATGTGGGGAATGTATAAGAATAAAACTCTTAACTTTATCATCCTAGGGGTCAGTGCCCTCGTCTTCAGTGCCTCGCTCTGGCTCGTGCGTAGTCAGACGACGGTCGATGACGTTAGTTGGATGAAGGCGATGATCCCGCACCACTCGATCGCGATCTTGACGAGTGAGCGCGCCGAAATTGAAGACCCGCGCGTCAAAGAGCTGTCGGAAGAGATCATCAAAGCGCAACGCCGTGAAATCGAAGAGATGAAGCAATTGATTAAAGATTTAGAGGATGAAGAAGAGAACGCAGAAGAGAATCAAGAGTAACAGACATACACAGCCGAGTGGCTGTGTATGTTTTTTGCATTTAGGAAAAATGAGGGAAGTAAGTTAGAATTTGTTTTCCTTTATTTGAAATATAAATGACATATTTGTCGGTTCGTTTTGGTGGTAAAATTTTTTCATCAAGATAATATAAAAATTAAAAATTTAAATACATAATTGAAAGGATTTACCATAACATGAAACGAAAGATGCTCTCCCTCCTCTGTGCCGTCTTGCTCACCATCGGAATCTTCACCCCAGCCGGTACGCCTGCTGAAGCGGCGACCACGTATTATGTCAAAGTCACGACCAACAGTTTAAACGTCCGTTCGGGCCCGAGTACGACGTATGCGATCGTCGGCAGCGCCAAGTTGGGTCAATCGTTTAAATATCTCGGCGTGAGTGGGGGATGGACGAAAATCAACTTCAACGGCACAGCTCGTTACGTATCGAGTACATATGTGAAAAAGTATAGTGTGACGACACTCTCGACGACGTCGACAGCGAAGATGGTCATCCCGACAAAGGGGACATTGACGCAAAAATATGGTCCGGCGAGCGGGCAATACGGTTACACGTTCCATAACGGCATCGACTTGGCGGCACCGAGAGGGACACCGGTCATTGCTGCCGCGTCTGGACAAGTCATCGTCGCCCGGAATTACGGGGCGTACGGGAATCACATCATGATGACCCATCAGTTGAACGGGCAAACATACATCACGGTGTACGCACACCTCGACCGCCTCAATGTCGTCAAAGGACAGACGGTCACAAAAGGAGCTACGATCGGAGCTGTCGGAAATACTGGCAACTCGTTCGGAAACCATCTCCATTTCGAAGTACATCGGAACAGCTATGTGTATAGCAGTTCATCGCCAGCAAATAGTATCAATCCGTATACGATGTTTTAACGCAAAAGCACGCGCTCCCCAATCAATGGGAGCGCGTGCTTTTTGGTTAGTGGATCGTTGTTCGTTTGTTTCGTCCGAGTTGGTTTGCAGCGATGAGGCTGACACCAAGGACGACACCGAACACCAATCCGAATAAGGTATTGAAGAGTAACATGAGGATGATCCCGAAGACGAGACCGATACTCATGAGGCCAATCCGATCAAACATAATGAATCCCCTTTTCTGTAGTTGTGCACCTCAATGATTACCCGATTTTCAAAGAAAGAACACCGACGAAATGGACCGATTGATTCATTATACGTGTTTGGACGAACTAGGTTTCGTTTTGTAGAAACTATAGAGCACGCTAATCAAGATGACGAGAACAATCGTCCCGAGCGACATCCAAATCGGCATCTTGTATACATCGCCAAAGATCATTTTCGCCCCGATAAAGACGAGCATGAAACTGAGACCGTGTTTCAAATAGTAGAAACGATCGATCAAGTTGGCAAGGACGAAGTAGAGACTACGGAGTCCGAGAATCGCCATGATGTTGGCATAGAAGATAATATACGGGTCACGCGAATACGCAAAGCTCGCGGCGACCGAGTCGACGGCGAAGACAATATCCGACAATTCGATAAAGATGAGCGCGATGAAGAGCGGTGTGAAGAACAACTTCCCGTTGATCCGTTTCGTGAACTTCCCAGATGAAATGTCTTGCGTGATCGGAAGGCGTCGCTCAAGCCAACGAATCGTCTTATTCTCTTCAAGCGACTCGTCTTTCCCGATGTTCTTGTACATCATCCAACCTGTATAGACGAGGAACGCTCCGAACACGTAATACACCCAACCGAAGTTTTCTAACAGTGATACACCAGCGACGATGAAGACAGCGCGGAAGAAAATGGCTCCGAGAATCCCCCAGAACAACACTTTGTGCTGATACTTGAGCGGGATGGCGAAGTAGGCAAAGACAAGTGAGAAGACGAAGACGTTATCGATGGCGAGTGCCTTCTCGATGAAGTACACGCTCGCATATTCCGTTGCCGCCGTACTACCTTGCGTGTAGAACAACCAGCCCCCGAACACGAGGGCAATCCCGATCCAGACAAACGTCCATGTCCACGCCTCGCGGAGCGAGACTTCGTGTGCCTTGCGGTGGAACACCCCGAGGTCAAGTGCGAGCATGAAGATGATGATGAGTAAAAACCCGATGAGTAGGGTCAACAACAATTCCTCCTTTTTGAGTTCGAGTGAACTTCTATATTGTTAATATAGGTTCATATGAACTTAAAGTCAAATGTTATTTTTGTTGGCATGTGCCGTTACGTTAATTGCGTGAACAGAACGGGAATATGGTCTGAAGCATGAGAAAGGGGATGACCGTATGAAGTATTTAGTCACCGGGGCAACCGGTAAATTAGGGTCGAAAATTGTAGAGGAGTTACTCAAATCCATCGATGCGAGTGAGCTCGCGGTTAGCGTGCGCAATCCAGAGAAAGCAGCATCGCTGAAAGAACGTGGGGTTGATGTACGTCATGGAGATTTCGATCAGCCGGACACACTCGATGAAGCGTTTAAAGGTGTCGAGCGTCTGTTGATCATCTCGGCAGATGGCGATAACGACACGCGGATTCGTCAACATACGAACGCGGTCGAGGCGGCAAAACGGGCTGGGGTCTCCTTCATCGCCTACACGAGTCTCGCCGATGCGACAGACAGTGAGAACTTGATGGCACCTCCACACGTCGTCACAGAAGAAGCGATTGTGGAATCGGGAATTCCATATGCGTTTTTGCGGAACAACTGGTACTTAGAGAACGAATTACCGAGCATGCAGGCAGTCGTTGACGGGGCACCGTGGATCACGGCGGCTCGGGACGGAAAAGTCGGCTGGGCGCTTCAACAAGACTATGCGGAAGCAGCGGCGAACGTCCTGTTGAAAGAACAGCAAGAGAGTGCGGTATATGAATTGTCAGGACCGCTCCATACGCAAAAAGATCTAGTCGATGCACTCAGTGAGGTATTAGGACGTGACGTCATGATGCAAGAGCTGAATCTCGAGGCATATGAAGAGACGATGCGCGGGGCAGGGATGCCTGATGACGTGGTCGCACTTCTCGCTGGCATTCAGCGTAGCATCCGTCAAGGAACGCTCGAGATTCATGAGAGCGACTTTGAACCGGTTCTCGGACGTCCGGTCACACCGCTCGTTGAAGGAATTCGTCAATTGCTTGATCGATAAAAAGCATGCCCCCGACCAACCGGTCGGGGGCATTTGTGTTAGGCGCGTGATGCGTGATCTTCGAGTTGAGTCGTCACATCTTCGAGTGCGTTCGCCGTGACGGCGAGACGGTCCGACATGGAACTGAGTTCTTTTTGGACGGCGACCTGTTCTTCTGTTGCGGCGGCCACGTGGTGAATCTGTTGTTGCAGTTCACTTGAAGCATGTTTCGTCGATTCGAGGCGTGTCTCGAGCGTCTCCATCTGCGTCGTCACGAGTTGTCGCGTCTCTTGGATCGAGGCGATTTGTGCATCGATTTCCGATACGTCTTCCGTGAGACGACCGAAGACAGCCGTCACGTCGTTTGTGACCGTTTGGCAGTTTTCAGTCGCTTGTTTGAAGAGGTGAGCCGACTTCGAGACGACCGTCGTATCTTCCATCAATCCACCGAGGACGCGTGTCATTTCCGATGCGTATTCTCGGGACTGAACGGCAAGCTTCCCGACTTCAGAGGCGACGACGGCGAATCCGCGACCGGCCTCTCCGGCACGGGCCGCTTCAATCGATGCGTTCAAGGCGAGCATATTCGTCTGTTCACTGATCGAGCCGACTTGCTGCAAGATGCCCTGGATTTCAGACGAACGATTCGTCATCGTTGCGACAATTTGCTCAAGTTGCTCGGATTCCGTGATGATTTCATGCACTTTTTCTTCCATGAGACGCATATCCGTATTCCCGGAGAGAGCGTCTTTGGCGATACGGGACGAAGCCGCTGCCGTCTGCGCCATTCGTTCTTGGATGAGTGCGGTCAGCGAACGGATCGATTGAATCTCATCCGCACCTTGTACCATCGAAGCTTGTTGAGACGAAGCGTGCGCGACAATCGGGTCGACTGTGATGGCGATTTGTTCCCCAGATTCGAGCGACTGATTCGCAGCCGATTCGAGTTCCTCCGCATGACTATTCAAGGACTGAACGAGGGAACTGACGTCTTGAATCGCTTGTCGCAATAACTGTCGTGTCTCCTGTTCGTGCGCCTCGACACGTTCCGTCTCCTTGTTGCGGAAATGGATCTGGGCGACGAGTACGGCACTGAGCAAAATCAAGTACACGGCGTGGACGAGCAATAAGCTGAACGGATAATCGCTCGTTCCACAAATGAGCGCAGGGAATAAAAAATACCCTGCTAAATGCTGTACCGCAAAGATGCCGGTACTGTACAAAATCAAGTCGATGCGACGCATGAACGACAGGATGGCCAAAACGACAAAGATGGAGAAGTGATACTCAACGAGTCCTTGTCCACCTGCGACCGTCGAGATACTCGCGAAGGTGAGTGTCAGCATCATCCAATACGGGAACATCTTGCTTTCTCGCTTCAGGCTGACGAGCATCATCCCGAGGAAGACGAGTGGGAGTGCGAAGAGCACCCATGTCACACTCGAGTACACATAGCCATCCGCGCCGTTTCGTAAAATCGTATACGTGTAGGCAAATTCCGTAAAACGGTGAAGCAAATGGACGACAACCGACGTCAATACAATCAATAACGTCGTCAACAACATCAACTGATTTCTTTTCATCAAACTCATGTTTCTTTCCTCACATTCTCGTATTCATTTGTTGTGGCTCTATACATATCGGACGAAGTTCATTGATGTTTATACGAATTACACATTGAGCGCACAAAAAAAGAGCATGAAGCTCTCTTTCATGATTTTTCAATTTAAGCCAAGCCATTTCTTGACGGGCTCACGGAAGATATATGTGATGACAATCAATCCGACGAAGACGAGTGCGGCGATGAAGATCGTCGTGACGCTACCTGACGCGAGGCTCGCCCCGAGGAAACTGTAGGCGAACGTCCCTGGAATCATACCGAGCACGGTCGCCGGGACGAACGCACGGAAACGGACGCGAGAAATCCCTCCGGCGTAACTGAGCAAGTCGAAACTGACGAGCGGGATGAGCCGAAGGACAAAGACGTATAAAAACCCGCGACGCTCCATTTGGGTGAACAGTTTCTCTGACCACGGATAGCGGTCGACGTTGATGACCGAGCGGCCGAAAAAGCGTCCCATGACGTAACCGGTCGTCGCAGCAGCGGTCGCACCGATGATGATATAGAGCACCCCTGGCCATACGCCGAACGCGAGACCGGCTCCAAGTGACAGCACGGAAGTCGGTAAAAATGCGACCGGACCGATGGCATAAAGGAATATAAAGAATAACGGTCCCCAAAATCCAAACGACAAGACGATGTCCCTGATGTCGGACGGACGCAACTCATAGTGGAAATGAGTGATATAGAACAACGTGCCAAACACGAGTAAGAACAAAGTGATTTTCAGCCAGCGTGGCATGAGGCGTCCCTCCTTTTTTCTAAGCATACCGTATACTCGGTTCACAAAAGAAAACGAATGTGCGAAAAAACCGAAGCGTTAGCCTCGGTTTCCTTCATAGCGCTGAATCCATTCATCGACAGTCATCTTCTCGACGAGTTCCCCGACCAAATCAAACGGGATCCGTTTCACGTTATTGAAGCGAATACAGCTTTTCCCCATATCGAGTTTCGTCGGGACGCGTTTCGCATACTCTTGTTCAAACCAAGCGAGCAACTCAGGGTCGGCGTAAATGCCCATATGATAGAGTCCGACATGGCGCTTTTGCGCGATCACGCTGACAAAGGGAAGAGGTGTACCCGGTGTGACGTGATAACCGGACGGATATCGCTCGAGCGGGACGACGTAATGGACGCCATGTCCGTCCGTCGTCTTTTCAAAGCCTTCTGGTAGATGCTCATCGATGACCTCAATTAGATGAATGAAGGAATCGAGCCGTGCTTCGTCCACGAGTGTCGTCACGTCCATCATGATTCGCCTCCCCGTAGAATCTTCTCCATTTTCTTACCCTTCGCCAACTCATCGATGAGTTTATCCAAGTAGCGAATCTCGCGCATGAGCGGCTCCTCGACGTTCTCGACACGGACCCCACAGACGACGCCTTTGATAAGGGCGCGATTTTCATTCAGGCGAGGTGCTGAAGCGAAGAATGTGTCAAAATCAACCTGATCCTCAATTTGACGTTCGAGTTCGGTCTCGTCATAACCCGTCAACCATTCGATGATCATGTCGACTTCTTCTTTCGTCCGTCCTTTCCGTTCAGCTTTCGCAACGTAATGTGGATAGACGCTTGCAAAGCTTGTCGTGTAAATACGATGTGCCATCTGTCTCCCTCGTTTCGGTTATGTTTTTTCTATTTTCTCATATTTCGACCGAAGCAGGTTAGACCCATTCCATAATTCCGTTCAACTCTTTATAAATCGCATCCGGTTCCACATCGAACGCTTCAAACGGCAAGTCGTTCCGATTGATCCAGGCCGCATGGAAGCCGAAGTTTTTCGCCCCGGCGATGTCCCATCCGTTCGACGATAAGAAGAGTACCTCGTCACGACGAAGGCCGGACGTCTTGAACCAATGCATATAGGCGGCTGGTGTTGGTTTCGGTTGTTTGATCCCGTCGACGCTGACGATTTCATCGAAATAATCGGCAAGACCGGCGTTACGGAGCAGTGCCTCGAGCATCTCGTCCGTCCCGTTCGAGAGGATGACGGTCTTCACGTCATGCAGCTCTTTCAGGACCGATTCGACCTCCTCATATGGGGTCAGGTGCGCATACGATTCAATGAGACGTTGTTCGATGTCGTCTGTGGATGTTGCGTCATGGACGGCTAACGCATAACGGAGAGCGTCACGGGTCACCGACTCGAAATCTTCGTAGCGTCCCATCATGTGGCGCCAAAAGAAATACTCGAGTTGTTTCGTCCGCCATACTTGGCTGATGGCTGCTCCTTTTTCAGGGAACTCTTGTTCACAGGCGTCCTTCACCGAATGGACGTCGAATAAGGTGCCATATACGTCAAAGACGATCGCTTTGATTGTTGGTTTCATAAAAACATTCCTCCTTCTGTGTCGTTATACCCGTCTTGTTCAGAATATAATAGGGGAAAGGGGGTTCGACATGTATATCCAAAACCGTTATTCCGTGAAAGACGAAGCTGACATCTTTGCTTTTTTGCATGCCCATCCGTTCGGCACCATCGTGACGCATGACGGGGACAAACCAATTGCGACGCACATCCCGTTACGATTCGATGAGGCGAATGGACAACTGACGACACATATTGCGAAAGCGAATCCACAGTGGCGAACGATTGAAGATCAAACCGTTCTCGTCATCTTCCAAGGACCAGACGCCTACGTATCGGCGTCATGGTACGGTCATGAAGACGTCTCGACATGGAACTATCAAGCCGTACACGTGTATGGACGTGCGACGATTCTCAACGAGGACGAATTAGTGGAGGAACTTGCAGGCATGCTTCATGAGCACGAAGGGGAGCGTGAGCATGCGGTACGTTGGGAAACGTTATCGGAACCGGTGAAGCGACAGATGCATGGCGTCGTCGGGTTTCGGATTGACATCACCGACATCCAGGCGACGTTCAAGTTAAGTCAAAACCGAAGCGACACGGATCATGAACGAATCGTATCCGAGCTTGAAAAACAAGATAAACCGATCGCAGACGTCATGCGACGGCATCGAAAGTCCTAAGCAACCTGTCCTAAAACGGCAGGTTTTTTTATATTTCTTTGCCGAATAGCGGTTGACATGACTTAGGAGCAGGTCTATACTCATAACTGATAATGATTATCAGTATCGACAAAATACAGAGAAGTTCGAAAAGGAGAAAAATCACGTGAACAACACATTCAAGAAATGGTTACATATGTTCATCTTTGTATCGGCATTTGCACTCATCTTAGCCGGTTGTGGTTCGGAAGAAGCTGAGAACGCTTCCACGAATGAAGGGATGGAAGAATCGGCAGAAGGTTACCCGATCACAATCGAGCACGCATTCGGTGAAACGGTCATCGAAGAGAAACCAGAACGTATCGCAACGATTTCATGGGGAAACCATGACGTCGCACTTGCCCTCGATGTCGTACCGGTCGGATTCTCGGCTGCGAACTACGGTGTCCAAGACGACAGCGGTATGCTTCCATGGACAGCAGAGAAGTTGAAAGCACTCGGAGAAGAAAATCCGAACATCTATCAAGACACGGATGGATTAGACTTTGAAGCAATCGCGGATTCAAACCCGGACGTCATCTTGGCGGCCTACTCAGGCATTACGCAAGAAGATTACGACACACTCAGCCAAATCGCGCCGGTCGTGGCGTACCAAGAAACACCTTGGGTCACGTCATGGCAAGACATGGTTCGCTATGACTCACTCGCAATGGGACTCGGTGAAGAAGGCGAACAGCTAATCAAAGACACGGAGCAGTTGATCACCGACAAAGCGACAGCCGTTCCTGAGATTGCTGGAAAGAAAGCCGCATTCGTCTCGATGAGCGCGGAAGACCTTTCAAAATTCTATATCTATACGACGGGTGACCCACGTGGTGCCTTCATCGAAGAACTCGGGATGGAGTATCCACAAAACATTGTCGACGAAGCAGAGAAGACAGATAGCTTCTATCTTGAACTCAGTAAAGAGAACGCTGATATCTTGAACGACGTTGACATCTTCGTCACTTACGGAAATGAAGACACGTTAAAGGCGCTCCAAGCAGACCCACTCTACAGTAAAGTACCAGCCATCGAACGCGGATCGGTCGTCTTGATCGAAGATAACACGCCACTCGCAGCGGCAGGTACACCGACACCGCTCTCGATTGAATATACGATCGATGAGTACGTCTCACGCGTATCGGACGCGCTCGCGAAAGTAAAATGATGCAACATCAGGTGAAGCAGATGCATACCCCGAAGTACTTCCCGCTCCTGTTAATCGGGACGCTCGTACTGGCGGTGGTATGTATTCTGGCATCCCTTGCCTTCGGCTCACGGACAGTCGGGTGGAATGAACTGCTGGACGGTTTATTCCGTCCGGCTGTTCAGTCGTATGAAGCGGACATCGTCCGGGAGCGGGTCATCCGGACAATCTTCAGTTTCATGTGCGGGGCAGCGCTCGGTGTGGCGGGGGCACTCATGCAGTCGGTGACGCGTAACCCAATCGCCGACCCGAGTATTCTCGGAGTCAACACGGGAGCAGCGCTTGCTGTCGTCATCGGAATCGCGTTTTTCAACATCTCGACAGCGAGTGCGTTCATCTGGTTCGCGCTCGTCGGAGCGTTGTTGACAGCCATCTTTGTCTTTGGCATCGGTTCGCTCGGTCGAGGTGGGGCGACCCCGCTCAAACTCGTCTTGGCGGGAGCAGCGACGAGTGCGGCGTTGTCATCCCTCGTCATGGCCCTCATGATCCCGCGGTCAAACGTCATGGATCAGTTCCGCTTCTGGCAAGTCGGGAGCGTTGGGGCAGGAAACATCGATTCCATCTATACGTTTTTACCGTTCTTATTGATTGGTCTCGTGATTGCAGTCGTGACCGCACCTTCTTTGAACGCACTCGCACTCGGAGAAGAGATGGCGAAGAGTCTTGGGGTTCGAACGGGTACGTTGAAGCTGACTGCCTCGTTTGCTGGCGTGATCCTGTGTGGGGCGGCGACGGCGCTTGCCGGCCCGATTGGCTTCATCGGTTTACTCGCCCCGCACTTGATTCGGCTCGTGCTCGGTCCAGACCAGCGTTATCTCATGCCGATGTCTGCCCTTGCCGGTGCCATCATCCTGACCTTCTCAGACGTCATCGGACGTTTGCTCGGAAGTCCGGGGGAGCTTGAGGTCGGGATTGTGACGGCGTTTATCGGGGCGCCGATCTTGATTCTATTGACGATGAAAGTGAAAGTACGAGGATTATGATGCAACCAGCGATTGAACAAATCAGACAAGGACGCATGAAGCGCCGCCGTCGCTACGTCGGGATGACGCTTCTCTTGACCGTCATCGCGCTCACGCTGAGCGGCTTGATGCTTATGCTAGGTAATACGATTTATCCCGTTCAGGACGTGATTCGCGTCTTGCTCGGAGAAGATGTGAAAGGGGCAACGTTTGCTGTTGAGGTCCTTCGTTTACCACGCATGCTCGCCGGTGTCTTCGCCGGGGCGGCGTTTGGTGCCGCGGGAACAATCTTCCAGACGATGCTTCGTAACCCGCTCGCCAACCCGAACGTCATCGGCATCACGACCGGTTCGAGTGCGGCGGCCGTCTTCTGTATCGTCGTCCTCCAGTCGAGCGAGGCCATTATCTCGATTGCCTCGATTATCGGGGGACTCGTGACCGTGCTCGTCATCTATTTCTTATCCAAAGGGGCCGCCTTTTCCATCGGACGCCTCGTCTTGGTCGGGATTGGCATCCAGGCGATGCTCACGGCGGTCATCAATTACTTACTGCTCATCAGCCGACAAAATGATGTCGCGATGGCTATGAGGTGGTTGACAGGAAGCCTAAATGGGGCGAAGCTAGAAGAGTTGCCGCCTTTAATCATCACGGTACTCATCTGTTTACCGATCGTACTGTTACTCACCCGTCAGCTCGAGATGCTCGAGCTCGGTGAAATGGCGGCGACAGGGCTAGGAATCAATACGAACCAAACCCGATTACTTCTCATCGTTGCCGCGGTGTTCATGCTCGCTCTCGCGACAGCGACGACGGGACCAATTGCCTTCATCGCCTTTTTGGCGGGACCGATTGCCAAACGCCTCGTCGGGACGAGTCACGCCGGGATTTTGCCGGCAGCGCTTGTCGGGATCATCTTAGTACTCGCGGCCGACCTCGTCGGACAATTCGCCTTCACGGCACGCTATCCGGTCGGTGTCATCACCGGCATCATCGGCGCGCCTTATCTATTATACTTGTTGATTCGGATGAACCAGAAAGGGGACTTCTAAATGGCATCCATTATGAAAGTGGAACATCTCACCTCAGGATACGAGGACAAGATGATTTTGAACGATATCAGTCTTGAAATTCCGAGCAATCAAATTAGCATCATCATCGGTGCGAACGGTTGCGGGAAGTCGACGCTACTGAAGACGATGGCACGCCTCATCAAGCCGAGTGCCGGTCAAGTGACGCTTTATGATAAGCCGATCTCGAAGATGGCACCGAAAAAGCTAGCGCGTGTCCTCGGGATGTTGCCACAGTCCCCAGTCGTACCGGAAGGAATCACGGTCGCCGATCTCGTCGGTCGCGGTCGTTATCCGCATCAATCGTTCTTGAAGGGATGGACGAAAGCCGACTATGAGGCTGTCGCCGAGGCGATGGAGATGATGAACATCACGGAGTTTGCGGACCGTCCCATCGATGAGTTGTCAGGTGGACAGCGCCAACGCGTCTGGATCGCGATGGCACTTGCCCAACAGACAGACGTCCTCTTTTTAGATGAACCGACGACGTATCTGGATATCACATATCAGGTCGAGATTCTCGACTTGTTGACGGACTTGAACCGGAAGTACGGGACGACGATTGTCATGGTGCTGCACGATATCAACTTGTCAGCACGTTATGCGGACTATATCTTCGCACTCGATAAAGGGAAGTTGATTGCGGAAGGGAAGCCGTCGGACGTCATCACGTGTGATTTGATTCATCGGGTCTTTAATCTTCGCTGTTCGGTCATGTGTGACCCGGTATCCGGTTCCCCGTCTGTCATTCCGATTGGTCGCCATCATGTGCAGACAGAAACGGAAGAATCGCCTGTCGCACAGTTAGAGTTAGTATAAAAGTGAATCGGAAGGGAGAAGGAGCGGGAGTTCCTTCTTTTTTGTTTCCTTATGAAAGCGTTCTAAAAAAGTCGTTGACTTCTCCAAAGGGCGGGTGTATGCTATAAATCCTGCCCAAAAATGAGAGGCATGGGGACTGGCATCAGTTCATTCGATATTCGAGAGGAATGACTTAAGATGAACCAACAACAATTAGTCGAGCGCGCACGCCAATTGAAGGACAATGCGTATTCACCATATTCGAAGTTCCGCGTAGGTGCGGCACTTCTCATGAAGGACGGCACGGTCATCGACGGCGTCAACGTCGAGAACGTCTCGTTCGGAGCAACGAACTGTGCAGAGCGCACAGCGATCTTCACAGCGGTAGCACAAGGATACAAAAAAGGTGACTTCGAAGCGGTTGCCGTGTCTGGGGACACGGAAGACTTCTTGCCACCTTGCAGCATCTGTCGCCAGGTCATGGTCGAGTTCGGCGATCCTGACTTCAAAGTACTCCTGACAAACGGCAACGCCGATGTGAAAGAAGTGACGCTTGGGGAACTCGTTCCGCTCGCGTTCACAGATTTGGATATGTGATCACGGACCCCTCAGATTTCTGAGGGGTTTTCTTATCTGAAAAAGTGAAAGAATAATCTCGGAATGGCCTGAATAATATAAAAGAGCAGTTCTGAGAAATCGAGGCCTGCGAGCCCATTTGACCAACTGTCCTCTTCGCGGGAAGTGACCACTTTTCCACGCACCGGTCGCTGTCGACCTTTCCATCGAATCGGGAGGGCGGTCGCGGTGTCCACAGTCGGGTGATTCATGACACGCGTATGCAAGCGTGGCTCTACTGTGTTGCCGGAGCGTCCGCAGCGGGCAATCACCTTTTTGGTCTTCACTTGGTCTCCAACTTTGACAATAATCGAACCGCTCTCTAAGTGGGCGAGAAGCGTGTATTCATCATGTTTATGTTGAATGATGACGTGATT
Organism: Exiguobacterium sp. s129; assembly: GCF_018617585.1. Classification (GTDB taxonomy): domain Bacteria; phylum Bacillota; class Bacilli; order Exiguobacteriales; family Exiguobacteriaceae; genus Exiguobacterium; species Exiguobacterium aestuarii_A. The sequence continues at coordinate 184,543 of NZ_JACSKL010000001.1, read as the reverse complement.
TCCGAGTGGATGATCAGGATTTGGTTCATCTGGTAGCCCATCGACGACCTGATAAACTGTACCATCGAGTGGTGACAGAACTTGTTCTCCGAACGCATACGATCCATTCATCCCAACTTTTCTGCGATTGTAAGATTGCTGATCTTTTGTTTTCAAAAAGTCATAGCCTTCACGTTTCTTTCGAATCGGTTCATGAAGATACATCCCGATGTTCGTCCCTTCTGAGACGACGAACCACTGCTCTTTGAATGGAAGGTGGTATTTGTTTTTTGTGAAAGGATTGGTCTCTTTTGAAGAGGATGTGACCGTCATCTGAATGGATTCAATCTGATTCACGCGATTGAATTGAACGGACAATAACTTTTCTTTTCGGAAATCCGACCATAATACATACCGACTCCCGTTCAACACCATTTCATTGAGCAGACGATAGCGCCGAATTCCATGATGAAACGAAGACGCTTCGTGATGAAACATGTCCATGGAATAATGAGATTTGCACGAATCGGACATTTGATGATAAATGTCATCGAACTGTCCGTCTTTGAATAAGTGGATGAACTTTTTGTTCTCGTGATGCATGTGCATACCGCCTTTGTCGATTGTTGGTCTTGTATACGCATAAAAATTCATAAATGTTTCGTGGCACTTACTCAGAAACTTACATATATCTTTGTATCAATTGTTCCGCATGCTCTCTCATCATCTCCCGCAACGCACTCGGCGCCTTCACCTCCACTTCGGCTCCAGCCTTCAACAATTGCCTCGACAAAAATGGAAGATCTTCTTCGGGTACGCGCCATTCATTCTTTTCTTCGATATCGGGTAATACATCTTCAAGTAAACGACGACCGAGTGACGTCAGCTCGAGTTGAACGGTCACACCGATTCGTTCATCACTTTCCTGAAGCGAGGTCACCAAATCCTCGGATTCAAACGGTTCCTCGAGCAACTTGACCGCTTCCACTCGATCAATCCGATATTGCCGGAATCCGAGATCGGAGAGCCCGAAGACGTACCACTTCAAGTCAAGAAGTGCCATGCCGACCGGGGCGACGATGAACGTACGTGGTCCTTTCGTCGTTCGATACGTCATCTCGATCTTGTTCTTGCGCTCGATCGCCTGATAGATGTCTTTTGTGAACGGGGCTTTTGGAATCTGTTTATTCCCAAGCCACAAAATGTTTCGTTCCAATCGACGAATCTTCGTATCCAAGTCTTGCGGCAACTCGTTCACATACCAGTCGGACAGCGTATGTCGTATATCACCAAATGGGACGTCCGGGATGTGTTCCATCCATTTGAGCGTAAGGTAAAGCGCGACAGCCTCTTCTTCACGGAGGTGAAGGGGTGGTAACAAGCGGTTCGGTAGCATCTCATAGCCGCCACCGATCCCAGGCACACTCCAAATCGGATAACCCAGTTCTTCGAGCGACAGCATATCTCGTTGAATCGTCCGGATGGAAGCGCCTGTCTCTTGAGCCAGTTCTTCAGCGGTGACACGTCGCCCTCGATTGAGCAGCCGAATCAGTTGCAAGTGCCGTTTTTTCATAGCTATCATTCCCGTCATCTTTTGTCGTATTTATTGAGTAAGCTTAATATATCACGAATCAAGGAGGAAGATACGATGCCGAAAGTAGTGTTGTATATTGCGATGAGCTTAGATGGGAAGATTGCCCGGTCGAACGACCAACTCGATTGGTTGTTCGCCGTGGAAGGGGACGGGGACAACGGATACGCTGAATTTTTCAAGACCGTTGGTGCCGTCATCATGGGAAGAAAGACGTATGAGGAAGTATTGCAACTATCGGAAGAGTATCCATATCCAAACATACCGAACTATATTTTGACGCGTCAGCCCGACCGTGAAGCCGAGCACGTTACGTTTACGGATGAACCAATCGAAGAACTGATTCACCGATTGAAAGAGGAAGTTGATCAAGATGTCTGGCTCATCGGTGGCGGGGAAGTCATCAAATCAGCGATGGAACATGACTTGATTGACCGGTATGAGATTGCGATTGCCCCGGTTGTGTTAGGTGAAGGGATCCCTCTCTTCCCAGAAGGAACAAAAGAGACGAAACTTCGACTGACAAGTCAACGCGCATCCGGTCAATTTGTGATGGTGACATATGAACGATAAGTGAGGATCGAGTCCATAAAGGGCTCGATTTTTGTGAAAAAAGGAAAAATATTCATTTTGTAGAAAGTTTTACACTTTGATACGTTAGCTGATGATGGAAATTGGATATATGTAGAGAGTAGAAGTAACATGACAAATGTGAAGGGGTCCAACTAATGTTCATGAGTCTAATCGCCAATTCGTGTATTTCTTTTACTGGCATCTATTTCATCTCAAAGATCATGAACTATCATACGAGACATGTACACATTCAGAAACTCCTCATCGGTGTGTTATCAGGCTGTTTCGGGATTTTTCTAATCACGCAAAGCGTTCAATTTGAGAATACCGTAAAAATTGATTTTCGGTTTCTCGTTCTCCTTTTACTCGGATTTTACCGTCTGGTCTCACCGTTATTCATCGCAGCCACCATCATGTCGATTCACCGATTCAGCTATGGCATCGACTTTTACTCGATTCTGGCGTGCGTTGCCCTCTTTACGATGGTCATTGGTATGATTCTGACATACCGGATTGTTTGGCTACAGAAATGGCTGTTCCAATTTGGTCTTACGTTGAACGTATGGATATGTTTGGTCGCAGCCATGGGGATTCTTGTCGGGGGAGGCTTTACAGAAAATGCTGTAGATGTCGCGTTGTTGGTTACGATGATCAGCTTCCCGATTGGATTGTTGATCACCATGTTGAATATTGATCTGTACCTCATCCATCACCGTGTGAGAGAGTATAAAATCTCGGCGGAGACTGACCATTTGACGGGTCTCGCCAATCGTCGGGCATGGGAGATGCAGATGAAAAAGTTCAAAGTGCAATATGCGACATGTAATGTCTTGCTTTTGGACATCGATCACTTCAAACAGATCAACGATCAATATGGCCACGCGAACGGGGATGAGGTGTTGAAGCAGTTTGCGGAACTGTTGCACCGAGAGACGCGAAATCAGGACATTAAAGCGCGGATCGGGGGAGAAGAGTTCGGCATCTTGATTCCGATGCTCTCCCAAACCGAGGTGGTCAACGTGGCGGAACGGATTCGAAATAGTATCTCCAAACATGAGTTCAAGCTACTCGATGACGAGCGGATTCATCTATCCGTTTCGATTGGGATTGCGAACGGCAAGAGCGAGCACCTTCGTGAGATGATTCGCCTGGCAGATGAATGCTTGTATGAGGCAAAAAATAGTGGCAGAAACCGTACACACGTGACAGAAAGTGTCGTCGGATAGACAAGGCGTATCGGAATCCCGATGCGCTGTTTTCATGTGAAAAACTGTAGACCACGAGATGGCCTACAGTCATAGAGTTGTATGTTCGTCAGCATGCGGTTCCCACGCATCCAAAAAGTTATGGGGCGGGTGAACGCCCTCGAGCGTCCGAAATTCGTAATCTCGCTCTTTCGCATAGCGGATGATTGTATCGAGTGCTTCTGGCGTCATCGAATGATCGTGCGCTAAGATGATGGAAGCGATGTTGGCGGCACGATTCGCCTCGAGTCGATTGAACACGCGTTGTTCGACGCGGGCATTGTCTTGTTTATATACATGATCGAGACTACCGACATTCCAGTCCCAAATCTCAAAACCGGCATCGGTCATCACTTGCCAATGCGCAGGCGTCATGCCTTCATCACTCCCGTAAATCGTCCGGGCCATATTCGTATGGATACCGGTCACCTCGTAAACGAGACGTTGTACGTCTTTCATTTGACGGACGGCCGTCATCGGTGATGCATAAAACTCCTCACGCTTGTGTGTCATCCCGTGTAAAGCAATCAAGTGACCCTCATCGACGATGCGGTGAAGGAGATGCTCATTCCCCTCGATATTCTTCCCAAGGATGAAGAAAGTGGCCTTTACCTGATGCTTCTTCAAAATATCGAGCAGCTTTCCGGTTTTCCAGTTCGGTCCATCATCAAGCGTCAGATAGATGAGGCTCGGGTCGTTATACGCTTTCGGTTCCGGGATCGCCGCCTGTGACAAAGTACCAATCAACAAAAAAATAGACATGAGTAATAGAACGCGTTTCTTCATTCCAACAATAGCTCCCTCGAGTCAAAAAACAAGTGACATATGACACATACCTAATCATATATCCGAGACATCGAGACGATAAATTTGTTCGTCGAGTTCTGTCGTGAGATAGGTGAAATTCAATTTCTTCAATAGCGCGATGGACGCCTCGTTCGTCTCAAGGACGCCGGCCTTTAACACTTCCGCACCTTGGTCGGCCAAGTGACGAATCAATCCCGACATCACCTCGAACGCATAACCTTGGCGAGCGCGTGCGGGTGTGATGGTATAGCCAATCCAATACGTCGTACCTTCTTGGTGGATATACACGTCCCCAATCAACCCATCTGTCGCTTGGTCGATGATAGCGAGTTGCATACCGTGTTGAAGTGATTGTGCGCCGAGTAGTGCGTTCTCGTACTCGGTATAGCTAAGACCTTTGAACGATTGATGCTTCATCCAGTCAAAGTCGTTCCGATACGCCATGAACGGTTCGATATCATGTCGTTCGAACGGTCGGATGAGGCAGCGGGTCGTCGTGAATGTCATCGTGAACCCCTCCTGTATCCTCTTAGTGTACCGTGGATGATCAACAGGGGATAGTCATAGAAAAGCCCCTCAATCCTAAGATTGAAGGGCGTGTTGTCAGTTCGTGACCGACGGTGCTTTATAGTGCTGGACGAGCTTGGTAAACAACCGTGGCTAGTAAAAGTACGGTCTTCCCAAGAAGCTCCCCCTTTAATTTGCGAAGCAAATAAGTGGCGAGTAGTTCACTAGCTTATATGACATTTACAAAAAACGTTATCACGACAAATGATAGACCAAGCAAGATGAATGCATATCCTAAGACTTTTGGTCTGAAAAAAGATAGAAAAAAACTGAACAGGATTTCAGTTCCGTCTGTCGGTGATCCGGTCTCTTTAGACTTCGTCTGATCTTTTGACCTAATGAGCAATACGCCAAAGAAGAAAAAGGGGATTGCCGCAATCAAAGAATCAAGGATGTTACTCATTCGATTTTACCTCGTCTTTCATCATCTAGAATGGATTTCTAATCATGAAAAGTATAACATCTCTTTCGCTCTAAGAATCTAACCTAGAAAAAAGATTAATTGTGTGGATCAATAAATAAGGCCGAGTTCGCGATGAACTCGGCCTCTTCTTAAACATGCTTCCGCTGAAACGCTGAAATGGCTTCATATTCTTCCGATAGGTGACGCGACAGGCGAATGTAAATCGGCAAGAGCTCGCGATACACATTCGTCGCTTCCATGTTCGGTGTATGCTCGTGGGTCACTTGAGGCACTTCTTGGAATTCCTCGATGTCCCCGAAGGCATACTCTCCGAGCATGATTGCCCCAAGACATGAACTCTCGTGACTTTCCGGCACGACGACCGGTGTATCGAAGATGTCTGCCATCATTTGGCGCCAGAGGCTCGATTGGGCAAAGCCACCCGTCGCATGGATGCGGTTCGGTGCGCCCGTCAACTCGTCGAGTGCGAGCATGACCGTATAGAGGTTGAAGATGACGCCTTCTAACACAGCGCGGATGAAGTGCTCCCGTTTATGGTGAATGCTAAGCCCGAAGAAGGAACCCCGTGCATTTGAATCCCAAAGTGGAGCGCGTTCGCCCATCAAATACGGATGGAACAGGAGACCGTCCGCACCCGGTTTGACCGTCTCGGCGATTCGGGTCAACACGTCGTATGCGTCAATCCCGAGCCGTTTCGCTGTCTCGACCTCACTTGCTGCGAACTCGTCACGGAGCCAGCGTAGGATGATGCCGCCGTTATTGACCGGTCCACCGATCACCCAATGTTTGTCCGTCAGCGCATAACAGAAGATGCGACCTTTCGGATCTTCCACGGGTTCTGAGACGACCGTCCGGATGGCGCCACTCGTCCCAATCGTCACGGCGACGACCCCTTGTTCGAAGGCACCGACACCGAGGTTCGAGAGTACACCATCGCTTGCCCCGATGACGAGCGGGAAGTCCCAGCCGAGCGTCTCGGTCACTTCAGGTGTCACATGTAAAATTTCTGTCGTCGGCACGAGTTCAGATAAACAATCTGGTGTCACACCAGCAACCTCAAGTGCCTCTGTGTCCCAATCCTGTTGTTTCAAATTGAATAGTCCCGTCGCCGAAGCGATCGAGTGATCGACGACGAAGCGTCCCGTCAACCGATAAAATACATACTCTTTGATGGAGACGAACTTGACTGTCTGTTCAAAGACGTCAGGATGTTCCGCCTTCAACCAGCGCAGCTTCGACAGCGGTGCCATCGGATGAACCGGAGTACCGGTGCGCATATGGAGCGCGTTCGCATCAAAGTCGCGTTTGATTTCTTGCGTATATGGATTTGCCCGACTGTCGGCCCATGTGATGCTGTTCGTGAGCGGACGTCCTGAGGCATCGAGTGCAATCAAGCTGTGCATCGCCGAACTGAACGATGCGAAGCGAATCGGACCGTCCGCTTTGGCGCGGACCGCCGAGACGGCTTCGAGCACGGCCCCATAGATGACGACCGGGTCTTGCTCGACCGTCTCCGTATCGGGCGTGAGAAGCGGATACAACACGTTATGTACCGCCAGTTGTTGATGACCGTTGAACAGGACGGCTTTCGTACTCGTCGTCCCGATATCGACCCCAATCGTAAACACACAATCACTTCCTAACTTAGATGATGAATAGGCTAATCAAGAACACGACGGCGAAGCCGGTGAGTCCGATAATTGTTTCCATGATCGTCCATGACTTGAGCGTGTCTTTCACGTCGAGACCGAAGTAACGGTTGACGAGCCAGAAGCCCGAGTCGTTGACGTGTGAGAGGACTGTCGCCCCTGAAGCGATGGCGATAACAATCAAACCGAGTGCCGCGCCCGTGATGTTTTGGATTTCAAGTAGCGGTGTGATGAGTCCTGCTGCTGTGACCATCGAGACCGTTGCCGATCCTTGGGCGACGCGGACGACCGTTGCAATCAAGAAGGCGAGTACGATTGCCGGAAGTGGTGAACCAGCCATCATTTCACCGAGGACGTCACCGACACCTGAGTCGATGAGGACTTGTTTGAACACGCCACCGGCCCCAGTGACGAGGATGATGATCCCGGCTGGTTCGAGTGCTTTCGTTGCAATCTCTTGTACTTCGTCACGTGAATACCCACGGCGTGTCCCGAGGAAGACGAACGTGAGAAGCGTTGCAATCGTCAAGGCGACGAACGGGTGTCCGAGGAACGTCAAGAAGTCACGGACGGCGTTGCCTTCATCCAAGAGTACCGCTGAGAGCGTATTCGCCAAGATTAACACGAGCGGGATCAAGATGAGCGACAAAATCATTTTAAAGCTTGGCAATTCTTTCGATGTGTCGATTTCTTCAAATTCCATGTAGTCCGGAATCGTCACATGAATCTTCTTAGCAATATACTTCCCAAAAACGGGACCGGCTAAAATCATTGCTGGAATCCCGGCGAGGACACCGAATAAGATGACCCAACCGAGGTCGGCACCGATCAAGTTCGCAACAGCGATCGGACCAGGTGTCGGCGGGATGAAGCTGTGCGTGACCGCGAGGCCCGCGAGGAGCGGAATCCCATAGTAGAGAAGCGAACGTCCCGTCCTTTTGGCGAGACCGTATACGATTGGGACGAGAATGATAAAACCGACATCGAAGAAGACCGGAACGGCGACGATGAACCCGGTGATCCCGAGCGCCCATTGTGCCTTGTCTTCCCCGAACTTACTGACGAGCGTCTGGGCGAGGCGTTCCGCGCCACCTGACACTTCAAGCATCTTCCCGAACATCGCGCCGAGACCGACGACGACGGCGACGAAGCCGAGCGTACCGCCCATCCCGCTTTGGATGGAGGCGATGACGTCCCCGAGCGGCATGCCGGCCGCGACCCCGACGATTAAGCTGACAAGTAACAACGAAACGAATGCGTGAAGCTTTGTGCGAATGACTAAAAATAAGAGCAAGAAAATCCCGGCTAAGGCGATCAAAATAAGTGTTGAGCCAGACATTGAGTATTCCCCCTAAATTCCGAATATGTAACCGTTTACAGTTTCTGACAAAGGAAAAGGCCATTTCCCCGTGACCTTTTCCGCATACTTTACTTCTTAACGACCGCGTGACCACCGAACTCGTTGCGGAGCGCGGCGACGACTTTACCTGAGAACGTATCGTCTTCAAGTGAGCGGTAGCGCATCATGAGCGACAAGGCGATGACCGGTGCGGCTGCCTGAAGGTCAAGCGCCGTCTCGATCGTCCATTTGCCTTCACCTGATGAATGCATGACTCCACGGATTTCATCGAGCTTCGCATCTTTCTTGAAGGCGTTCTCCGTGAGCTCCATGAGCCAAGAGCGAACGACCGAACCGTGATTCCAGACGCGTGCGACTTGTTCGTAGTCGTAATCGAACGGGCTCTTCTCTAAGATGTCGAATCCTTCCGCGATAGCCTGCATCATCCCGTACTCGATTCCATTATGAATCATTTTCAAGAAGTGACCGCTTCCGGCAGGTCCTGTATACAGGTAGCCGTTCTCGACAGACAAGTCTTTGAAGATTGGCTCGATTGTCGGCCATGCGTCCGCGTCACCCCCGACCATCGTACAGGCACCGTTTCGTGCACCGTCTGTCCCGCCGCTCGTTCCGCAATCAAAGAACTTGATGTCCTTCTCGGCAAACTGTTCGGCGCGTGCGACCGAGAGCTTGTAGTTCGAGTTGCCACCGTCGATGACGATGTCACCCGGTTCGAGTCGCTCATATAGCTCCGCGAGTACCGCTTCCGTGACGTCTCCGGCAGGGACCATCGCCCAGATGACGCGTGGCGTCGACAACTTGCTCACGACATCTTCGAGTGTCGGCACGATTGTGAACGCGTCCGATGTGACGTCCCCGACGTCCGTCCCGACGACTGTATGTCCATGGTCACTCAAGTTGAGGGCCAAGTTGTACCCCATTTTTCCTAAACCAATCAAACCAATTTCCATATTGTCACCCCTGAAAAAGAATTTTTTTCCGTCTCTAGATTCATCATATCAAAAAAAATTCGATTTACAAGTGAAATCACGGAACTTTTTTCGTTTTTACGATAAAAAATCGACCCCCATCATGGAGGTCGAACGAATCAATTCGATGATGCTTTTTTATATTGTCGGAAGAAGACGTCGATGTCTTCCGCCGGCAAAGGACGATTGTAGTAATAGCCTTGCGCCTGATTGCACGATTCGGCTTTTAAGAAAGCGACTTGATTCTCTGTCTCGACACCTTCCGCGATGACGTTCAAATCAAGCTCATGCGCCATGCGGATGATCGTTTTGACGAGGGCGGCGTCTTTCTCGTCACTTTCAATGTTCTTCGTGAAGTGCTGGTCAATCTTCAGCGTATCGATCGGGAACAGCTTCAAATAACTGAGAGACGAATAGCCCGTACCGAAGTCATCGATGGAGAGGTGGACGCCGAGGGCGACGAGTTCATGCATCGTCTCGATGGCACGGTCCGCACTTTGGATCACGCTCTCGGTCAACTCGAGTTCTAAATACTGTGCCTCAAGACCGGACGCGGCGAGAGCGCGGCTGACGACTTCCGGCAAGTCTTTTTGGGCGAACTGAATGGCCGAGATGTTGACGGCGACCCGAAACGGGGGGATGCCGGCATCTTGCCACGCTTTGTTTTGGCGACACGCCTCATTCAAGACGAACTCGCCGAGACGGTGGATGCTTCCCGTCTCTTCGGCGATCGGAATGAACTCACCAGGGGAAATCATCCCGAGTTCTGGATGATTCCAGCGGACGAGCGCCTCCATGCCAATGATCATTTCAGTCTCCAACTGGATTTGCGGTTGATAGTGGACGTTGAACTCGCCACGCCCGATTCCTTTTCGGAGTGCCATCGACAAGTTCGAACGACGGGACACAGATTCGTTCAATTCGTTCGTGAAGAATTGATAGCCGTTTTTCCCGTCTGCCTTCGCCCGATACATGGCGATATCGGCGTTTTTGATTAAATCCTCTGCCGTATCCCCGTCGGACGGGTGAAGACTGATTCCAATGGAAGCTCCGGTGAACACTTCCTCGTTCTCGAGTTCGAACGGTGGGTTCAAGACGTTAATCAACTCTTGCGCGCGATGGGCCGCGAGGTTACTTTTCGTATACGGTGACAAGATGATGAACTCATCTCCGCCGAGACGGGCGAGCGTGTCCGACTTTTGAATCGTCGACTGGATCCGGGTCGTCACTTGCTTCAAGAATTGGTCGCCGATCGAGTGACCGAACCGATCGTTGATGACTTTGAAGTTATCGAGGTCGATATAGTATAGGGCGAACGGTTCTTGCTGGGATTGACCGAGTAGCGCATCGAGGCGGTCGCTGAATAGACGGCGGTTCGGGAGACCGGTGAGCGGGTCCAAATAGACGAGGTCGTTGATTTGCGCCTCGATTCGTTTCCGTTCACTGATGTCACGGATGATGCTACTGAAGAAGATGCCCTTGTCCGTCTTCCATGTACCAAGTGACATCTCAATCGGGACTTCGACACCGTCTTTTCGTAAGCCGATCAGTTCGACCGTTTGACCGATGACACGTTTCTCACCTGTCGATTCGTAACGTTGCATCCCGCGTTCGTGCGCATCACGGAAGCGTTCCGGAATGATGGCGACAATCGATTGCCCGACCATCTCCTCATACGTATATCCGAACAAGTCAGTCGCTCCTTGATTCCATTGGAGGATGACACGGGTATGGTCGGCGACGATGATGGCATCAGACGCCGATTCGATGATCGATTCAAACTTCATCTCGAGTTCTTCAGACTGTGCCTCGAGCTGTGATGCCGTTCTGAGTGAGATGTACATAATCACGAACAAGGTCATGACGCTTGCTGCGATAACGTAGGCGAGAAGGGTGCTATCGACCGCATATCCACTTAGAGGCTGAGCGACGCCTTCCGTCGGCGTGAAACGGGCGGCGTCCATCCCGACATAATGCATCCCGGAAACGGCGACACCAATCAAGACCGAACTGACAAGGCGGCGCCAATGGAACCGAGAGACGTTCGGGATATAGAAGAGGATATATAGTCCGACGAGCGAGGCGACGAACGCGACGATGGCAGACGCAATCCACATGACCGGGTCATACGTGAGGATGGCGTTCATCTGCATCGCTTCCATCCCGATGTAGTGCATGGAGACGACCCCGACACTGATCAAGAAGGCGCAAAAGACGAGTTGCACCGGTCGTGTCTCCGGATGGCTGATAATCCAGAAGGCAAGACCGGAAGCGACGACGGCCGGTACGATTGACAATAAAACGATGCCGAGATGATACGTCACATCATCGTTTAGGTGGAACGCCATCATGCCGATAAAGTGCATTGCCCATATTCCGAGCCCGAGGCTAAAGGCACCGGCTACGACCCAGCTGAACCGTGAGGCGTATTTCGCATATTTTAAACGACTGCTAATATCGAGGGCGACACCGGCAGCAAAGATGGCAACGGCGATGGAAAGAAAGACGAGTGGTAAGTTGTACGAGCTACTGAGGTGATGTTCGATTCGAAACAGTCCTTTCAATTTCAAATGGTTCAAAGAGTGAATTAGTCAAAAAGTGCTTAATTAGAGTAGCATATGAAACAATCTCACTTCCTGCCTCCTTTTGTAAGGTGGGTCAATCTTTTAGACGAATCACACATTGCGGAATTTTTTTCGAAACGGTATCGTTAGATGAAGAAGAGAAAGGGTGATTCTTGATGGAAACGATGAACGGGACGGCCCGCATCCGTGGTGCCTATTCGACACTCAGCAAGAAAGAACAGCGTATTGCCGACTACATCTTAAAACAACCAGAACAAATCATTCATCATACGATCAATCAAGTGGCAGATGACCTCGACGTCGCCGAATCGACGGTGTTCCGCTTTTGTCAGCGGGTCGGCTTCAAAGGCTATCAGGCGCTAAAGATCGCACTCGCCTCGGATGTCGTCGCACCGCTTCAAGACATCCATGAAGACATCACGGAGACGGACACGGCGCTTGAAATCGCGGAGAAAATTTTTTCGACGAACGGGAAGACGATCGAGTCGACGCGTCAGATTTTAGAAGGGGACTCCTTGGAGAAAACCGTTGAATTATTCCTCGGGGCACGCCGTATCGAATTCTTCGGGAGCGGTGGGTCAGCCGTCGTCGCGTTAGACGCCTATCATAAGTTCGTCCGAAGCGGGCTTCAAGTGAGCGCCATCCTCGAGTCACACATGCAGCTCATGTCGGCCTCACAATTGACGACAGAAGACGTCGCCGTCGTCATCTCGCATTCCGGGGCTTCTAAGGAAACACTCGATATCGCCAAACTTCTAAAAGAGAAAGGTGTCCCGACGATCGCCATCACGAACTATGCGAAATCACCACTCTCGAAGATTGCCGACGTCTCGCTTTATACGGTGTCTCAAGAGACGGCGTTCCGTTCAGAGGCGCTCGCTTCCCGAATCGCGGAGCTCAGCTTGATCGATGCCTTGTTTACAGCTGTCATGATGCGACGTGGGGACGCGGCACGTGCGTCTCTCCAACAGATGCGTGAGGCGATTTCAATGCGCCGAATCTAGAGAAAACAGGGTTAACTTCTACAAAAAGGTGGAAATTATAAACTCTGAGGGCAAAGCGAGGCTTAGAGAGAGAAGGTGGACCGATGAACCATATTGATTTTTTATCTTCCGACCACTACAACGAGTTCAAACGGTTAGCACAGCGGCTCACGGATCCTGGCAGTACCAGTCGTGAATACTTCGCCGCACTATATGTACTTGCGGGTCATTCGCATATCCGAGAATGTTTGCTTCCTTATATTGACCTCGAAGCAGGGAAGATTCGAACCTCCACAATCATCGATGATAATACGTTCGATAAACGAGAGTTTGTTCTCGCCAAACTCGTCATTCATTTGTATAACTCAAAAGAATGGGTCCTTCCGACCGAGTTGATCGCCTTACCGGAAGAAGACTATAAACTAGCGATGCAGGCGATCACGCTTTGCCGAAATGAACAATTTGACGGGGTCACGATCCCGAGCGACTGATGACACCCTGTTCCGTTTGCGACAGGGTGTTTTTCGTTTAGTGAAAAAGGAGGAGAGACCGTGTCACTCAATACATCGATGTTGGCTATTCTGCTCATACTGTTTATCGTAGTGATGACCGGACCCCCGTTGTTACTTTTCTATTTCTGGCGACGGGACCGACACCAGCGTGAACACTCCGTCCTCCGCAACTTCCCGATTCTCGGTAAGCTTCGATACATGTTCGAGAAGATGGGACCGGAGCTTCGTCAATATTTGTTTTTGAATGACAATGAGGCAAAACCGTTCTCGCGAAACGAATATGAAGCGGCCGTCATTGCCGGGAAATATAAGTCGCGCATCATCGGCTTCGGTTCGGAGCGAGACTTTGACGCGGGTGGGTTCTATCTTCAAAACGCCCTTTATCCGACGAATCGGAACGAGCTACGGATCGACAATTCAACGAAAGTGTCGACATGGGTGTATGAACTCGATGAGGATAACCTCTTCACCCGAAAAGAGCATCTCGTCGAACGTGACATCTCTCCGTACTTATTGACAGAAGAAGACACCATCATTATCGGGAAAGAGACGTGTCGGGAGCCGTTCTACGTCCGCGGGCTCGTCGGGCAGTCAGCGATGAGCTTCGGTTCGCTCGGTGACAAGGCAATCACGGCCCTTTCCATCGGACTCGGCCGGGCGGGCGGGACATGGATGAACACGGGGGAAGGCGGTCTTTCGGACTATCATTTGAAAGGAAATGTCGACATCATCTGCCAAATCGGTCCGGCACTATTTGGTGTCCGGGATGAAGACGGGGCGTTTTCGGTGGAAGCGTTCAAACAGAAGAGTGCGCTCCCGCAAGTGAAGGCGTTCGAATTGAAACTCGCGCAAGGGGCGAAGACGCGTGGGGGACATATCGATGGCTCGAAAGTGACCGAGGAGATTGCCCGCATCCGACATGTGCGTGTCGGTGAGACGATTGACAGCCCGAACCGATTCTCCGAGTTTCAGACGCACAAGGAACTGTTGGGCTTCATCGAAAAGTTGCGTGAGATTGGTGGGAAGCCGGTCGGCATCAAGCTCGTCGTCGGCAATATACAGGACATGGAATCGCTCGTCGAAGCGATGGCGACGTCTCAAATCGTGCCAGACTTCATCACGATTGATGGGAGTGAAGGCGGAACAGGGGCGACGTATCAGGAACTCGCCGATACGGTCGGGTTGCCATTGAAGGCGGCACTCCCATACGTCCATCGCTTGTTGATCGACCACGGTCTTCGTGACCGGATCAAACTGTTCGCCTCGGGGAAACTCATCACGGCGGACAAGGTGGCGATTGCTCTCGCCCTCGGTGCCGACCTCGTCAACATCGCCCGCGGGCTCATGTTCAACGTCGGCTGCATCCAGGCGCAGGTGTGTCATACGAACCGTTGTCCGGTCGGTGTCGCGACGACCGACCCGAAACTGCAGCGTGCTCTTGTCGTCGACGAGAAGAGCTTTCGGGTCACGAACTATATCATCTCGCTTCGGGAAGGACTGTATAATATGACGGCCGCCGCAGGGGTCCGTTCCCCGACGGAACTGTCACGAGAACACGTGATTTATCAGGAGCCGGACGGGCGTGTAAGAACAATCGAATAAAACATTCACTGCGTTTTAGCAGTAGCTTTATAGCTTCTTTGAACGAACGATTCGAATAAAATAGGATTTTCTAACAACCGTTGACCACGCAAACACATTCGTCGTGGGCGCAACTTGGCGTGACTAGGGGTGACAAAATAATCATCCGGATACGTGCGAAGTACTTGACGAATGACCTCTCGAATCGAAACCGGGTCATCTTTCACCCATTGCTCATGCATCGACGGGACATTGTCGAGAATGAGTTGAATCTGGTCGTCGTTACGAATGAACGGATTCACACAGACGCGTCTGGTTTGAGCTCCTTGGAACACATGAAACGTGTGGGTGAGGGTATCGTCATCAATCGAACCGATGACATATCCCGTTTCCCATGCTTTACCGCAACCATCCCATACAGAAAAGAGGTGTCCCGGATATACGATTGTCGTATTCGATTGCTCCATCACTTCATACCGATGGTGATCCCCGAGCGCGACATAGGCAAAAACATGAGGGTGAAGTCGAGTATTCGAAAAGGCACTTGCACGCCCATGACTAAGTAGCAGGTTAGGGTGTGATGGTTCGAGCGGAGGAATGTGATTGAGGGCTTCGACTAATCCGACCTGGTTCGACGTGCAACTAACCCCGTATATGCCGACTCCTAGAGCCGGGTCGAAGCGATATCCTGGTTCGACAAAACAATGGACATGGGTAACCGTCTCCCACACTTTCTTGTCACGATGGCGATTGACGTCATGTTCGCCAAAGACGATATAGATGGACGCACCGAGGAATGTCCATTCTTCTAAATAAGGCATAAGGTCATATGAATCACTGACCTCGATGTCTCCGGCAATCAGTACCGCAGCGATCTCGTGTTCACGAATAACTGATGCGAGTTGCTGGAGTTTGTCGCGTTGAATGTCAAAGCTAGACCGTTCCGCATGAATCGCATCTCCTGTATGTCGAGCGTGATGTAGGTCGGCAATATGTAAAAAGTTTGGCATGTGGTTCAACTCCTCAACCTAGCAGTTCTGCCTCACATGAACAAAATCCTTCAAAAGGTACTAAGAAATGGAGTGAACGGGAACACGTAACTGTTGGAGATTATTCGAGGAGGGATTCCATGAAAGCTCTATTTTTGAACTGCACGTTAAAAGGTGGCGACACGACGTCGCATACAGAAGGACTGATTCGTGACATCTTGCCGCATTTTGACGCGCTTGGGGTCGAGTCGGAAATCGTTCGGATCGTCGACTATCACGTCGAGTTCGGGGTGACAGAAGATGAAGGGGACGGGGATGAATGGCCACAGATTTTTGAGAAAGTGAAAGGGGCAGACATCGTCGTCATCGGGACACCCCTTTGGCTCGGGGAGAAGAGTAGTGTCGCGACGCAAGTGGTCGAGCGGTTATACGGGGGCAGCGGCTTGACGAACAAGTCAGGTCAGGCGATCTACTACAACAAAGTCGGCGGGGTCGTCGTCACCGGGAATGAGGACGGGGCGAAACACGCATGTGCTGGTATTCTTTATGCCTTATCCCACATCGGTTTCACCGTGCCACCGAATGTCGATACGTATTGGGTCGGGGAAGCAGGACCAGGTGATTCGTATATCGATGCCGGGCGTGACAATGCGTTCACGAAGTCACACGGGAAGACGATGGCGTATAACCTCGTCCATTTCGCGCGCATGTTGAAGGTACACCCGATTCCGGCAGAAGGAAATACGATGGAGTGAAGAGTGGCCTCGGCATACGCCGAGGCCATATGGATTACTCTTTCTTCTCCACCGCATGTCCCCCGAACTCATTTCGGAGCGCGGCGACGACTTTGCCAGAGAACGTGTCGTCTTGAAGCGAGCGTTGACGCATCATGAGCGAGAGGGCGATGACCGGCGTCGGCACGTCATACTCGAGCGCCGTCTCGACCGTCCATTTGCCTTCACCCGATGCATGCATGACCCCGCGGATGTCATCGAGCTTCGCATCTTTGGAGAAGGCGCTCTCGGTCAGTTTCATGAGCCATGAACGGATGACAGAGCCGTGATTCCAGACACGGGCGACATCCTCATATTCATAGTCAAACGGGCTTTTCTCGAGCACTTCGAACCCTTCAGCGATTGCCTGCATCATGCCATACTCGATCCCGTTATGGACCATCTTCAGGAAATGACCACTCCCACTCGGACCGGCGTACAGATACCCGTTGTCGGTCGAGACGTCTTGGAACAGCTGCTCGATTTTTCCGAACGCTTCCAAATCCCCACCAATCATCGTACAGGCCCCGTTCCGTGCCCCGTCCATGCCGCCACTCGTCCCGACATCAAAGAAATAGATGAGCTTTTCTTTAAAGTGCTCAGCGCGACGCATCGACTCCTTATAGTTCGAGTTGCCCCCGTCGATGACGATGTCCCCAGGGGAGAGAGCTTCATATAAAACGTTCAACACATGTTCGGTCACGTCTCCTGCCGGTACCATCACCCAGATGACGCGTGGCGCCTTCAGTGCAGCGACGACTTCTTCTAAAGACTGTTTTGTCTCGAACTGACTCGTCGAGACGTTCCCCGGGTCATAGCCATAGACGCGATGCCCGTTGTCCGTCAAGTTCAGTGCCAAGTTCAGCCCCATCTTCCCGAGCCCGATCATTCCGATTTCCATTCGTTCCACCCCATTTGTTAGATTGGTTGTCTTAATAGGGTTACCCGAAACAATCGGGATTCAAAAGAGCGGTTTGATCGGGTCGACGCGATAAGCGAGGATACGGGACACCGGAATCATCTCACCATCCGATAATGAAATCTGTCCCGTCAATGAGTTTAAGGATTGGAGGGTCTGTTCAAATGTTTGATAGGCGTCATGTTCGGAACTGCCATACACGATAAACTCACAAGTTTGTTTTTGGTCTAAAAAACACGTCACGATGAAGCGCATCGATTAATCCCCTTATTCATCAAATGGGTTACTATTACATTTATGTTAATGATTCATACATATTTTACAAAAAATAAAACAAATGAACCATTATGTTTTCTGAAAATAAGGAAAAGGAACTATGAAAAACGATAAACTTTCGACATTCTTTCCATATTGGCGCAAAAAAACGTGATCAATTTTGAAATCGTGACCAAATGTGTAGGGCTGTTGTAGGACATGCAGGCATTTCACTCGAAGGGCGTATGTTATGATGGACAGCATCTTATTAAACTTTCAAAAAGTCTTGTCGATACTAGCGATATGAGAAATCGACAACGTCCGACAAGTATTCACCTCTTTTATAAAAAAGCGGAAAACTCTGTCGATTCAGCGTGATAAAATGAAACCTGTGTCAATTATGGTCAATCGGGGATAGAAAGGTGCTTATGTCATGGAAGAGCAACAGCCTAAAAAGAGAGTCAAGAAACGTCGTCGTAAAGTGTCACCCGCGAAGCGCATCGCCATCATCGCAGGTGCTGTGATTGGAGTGTTCCTGCTCATTGGAGCCGGGATGGCCTACTATTTGTATAATCAAGTCGATTCAACAGTCGACCGTTTGAACGAATCGGCCGGGCTCAGCCCAGAACGGATGAACCAACAGACAATCTCGGATAAAAAACCGGTCTCGGTGTTACTGCTTGGGGTCGACCGTCGCGCGGACGAACAGGGACGCAGCGACTCGATCATCGTCATGACGCTCAACCCGAACTCGGAT
The DNA here is from genome assembly GCF_018617585.1 of Exiguobacterium sp. s129. Lineage (GTDB taxonomy): Bacteria > Bacillota > Bacilli > Exiguobacteriales > Exiguobacteriaceae > Exiguobacterium > Exiguobacterium aestuarii_A. The sequence continues at coordinate 166,027 of NZ_JACSKL010000001.1, read as the reverse complement.
GAGAGCGCGATGCTGAGCATCCCGCGTGATACGAAGACGGAGATCGTTGGGAAAGGGACGACCGACAAGATCAACCATGCTTACGCGTTCGGCGGCGCCGAGATGGCGATGGATACGGTCGAGAACTTCCTCGGCATCCCAATCGATTATGTCGCGGAAGTCGATATGAAAGGCTTCCAGGACGCGGTCAATTTATTCGGTGGCGTCGAAGTGACGAACAAGTTCGCCTTCACGTCAGGTGAGTATTCGTTCGAACCGGGGACGGTCAACCTTGACGGAGCAGAAGCGCTCGCCTATACACGGATGCGCTACGATGACCCAAACGGAGACTTCGGTCGCCAGGAACGGCAACGGGACGTCATTACGGCGCTCGTCAATAAAGGAACGGATAGCTTCTCGATCGCACGATTCAACAACATGCTCGACGTCCTCGGCAACAATGCCAAGACGAACGTGACGTTCAAAGACATTCGAACGCTCTCGAGCGACTACATGACGGCTTTCAAAAACCAAAGCGTTCTTCGTCTTGAAGGCAGCGGCGGCAAAGAGAGCGACGGCATCTACTATTGGAACCCGGACGAGGCATCACTCGACGAAGTGAAGTCGTATCTCGGACAATTGATGGAACAATGACAGCGGCACTCGATTCGGATGAATCGGGTGCTTTCCTTTGTGGCATAATAAAAAGAAAAAGGAGTGACGGCCGTGCTCGATCGACTAACCCGACTCGCCATCGATGTGAGACATCGCTTCAAGGACCATCATATTAACGATTATAGCGCCACGCTCGCCTTCTTTTGGTTTCTCGCCATCTTCCCGATGTTCTTCGTGCTGTTCGCCGTCATGGCGTGGTTCAAAATTGACGAGGCGTTATTGATCGAACAGATTGAGACACTCGTCCCCGGTTCGAGCGTAAGAGAGCTATTGTCGATCGTCTACGACGTTAGTGGCAACTTGAATAGCGGGCTCGTGTCGGTCAGTGCCATCATCGCCTTTTGGTCGGCCTCGAACGGGACGGCCCGACTCGTCAAACTGACCGTCTTCGCTTATGGGGAGACAGAGGCGCGCGGATACGTGTGGCGCCGACTGATTGGCTTGATGACAATCCTTGCCGGCAGCATCGGTGCCGTCATCCTCATCGTCTTCCACGTCTTCGGGCAGGAGTTCCTCGATTTATTGTATGCGCTTTACCCTCAGGTCGAGGAGTTCGATCGTCTCTCAACGCTCACGCGTTATACCGTCTCGACGATCATCTTAATTTTTGCGTTCTCGTTCTTCTATAAAATCGCCCCACAACAACGTGTCCGATTGATCGAGACATTACCGGGTGCCATTTTCGCCGTTATCTCCTGGCAACTCATCTCGACAGGCTATAGCGTCTATGTCGAGCGGTTCTCGATCCTCGGGGATACGTACGGTACGATCGGGGTCGTCATCCTGCTTCAAATCTGGCTCTATTTGACGGCGGCGACGATGCTCATCGGGGCGGAAATCAATGCCGCCTGGCCACATCATATGTACCGGACCCCGATGAAGACCCATTTCCCATAAGAATTGGAAAGAAATGATTAGCATTTTTTGGAGACATGCTATAATCCAATGTGGAGCTCGGGAAAAGAAATACAAACTGGACTTATGAAAGAAGGTGGCCCGATATGGCAAAACATCAGAAGAAATCAAAGTGGAAATGGATCCTTGGCATCACAGCGGGCGTACTGACACTCATGCTTGTCGCAGGCGGCTTGTTCGTCTGGTCGATGGTCGACGAGGTCAATGACACGGTGACAAAAGTAAATGATAACTTACAGATCAGTCCGGAACGAAAACAAGTCGAGACGATTGAAGAGAAACGCTCGGTGTCCGTGCTGTTACTAGGAATCGACCGACGGGGGACGGAACAGGGACGAAGTGACTCGATCATCGTCCTGACACTGAACCCGGATACGAACGAAGGGGCAATGCTCAGCATCCCACGTGACACGAAGACGGAGATCATCGGTCGTGGCTATCGTGATAAAATCAACCACGCCTATGCGTTCGGTGGAGCCGAGATGGCGATGGACACGGTCGAGAACTTTTTAGATATCCCGATTGATTATGTCGTCGAGGCGGACATGGAGGCGTTCACGGAAGTCGTTGATGCGCTCGGTGGGATTACCGTCATGAACAAGTTCGCCTTTAGCTCGGACGGCTATTCGTTCCCCGTCGGTGAAGTGACGCTCGACGGAGAGAAGGCGCTCGCCTATACGCGGATGCGCTATGATGACCCGAACGGGGACTTCGGTCGCCAAGAACGACAGCGCGATGTCGTCTCGGCCATCATCGAGAAGGGACGCACGGACTTCTCGCTTGAGAAAGTGACGAATCTGTTAGACGTCGTCGGCAACCGCGCGAAGACGAACATCGAGTTCAAGGAACTTGTGACGCTCTCGACGGACTATATGGGTGCGTTCCGCAATGCGAGCACGCTCCGCATCGAAGGCGGTGGAGGACTCGAGTCGGACGGCATCTATTATTGGAACCCGGACCCGGCGTCACTCGATGGAATCCAGACCGAACTGAAGCGCTTGATGGAGTGAGTCGTCCGATTAGGGCGGCTTTTTTGTTTTGAAATCGTTGAGAAGTGAAAAAAGGTAGAGAGACAGGAGAAGGAGGGAAACGTATGGATTGGCAACAGATTGAACCGATTCTGAATAAATGGGGTGGCGATGAACAGGCGTGGCATCGTCTATTTGACAAGTGGGAAAGTCACCCCTGGCATGACCACGAGGCACCGAGCGAGAAGACGAACGTTCTACTTGTCGATGCGAGTCTCGTCACGACGGACGGGAAGCCTGATATGGGGGCACTTCATGACGTCCTAGCTAAGCATGTCGCGGGTACAATCAGCGACTTGCATCTCGTTTCGCTCTTTCCTTACATTGGGCGCCAGACGGACACGGCGGTCGACCCACGCATCCGGTTGTATGAGGACTTTGGGGAGTTAAGCGACGACTTTCAACTCATGTACGAACTCGACCCGGTCGCATACAACATCGAACAGTTCGATGTACTCTCGGAGACGGACGCACTCATCGAGCGGCTCGCCTATGGGGCGACAAAAATCAGAGTCCATGCCCAGTCATTCCGGGGGATGACACGTGAAGAAGTACAGGACGTACTCAACCTGTGGCATATCGTCTTGCATCACTATAAGCCGAACGGGCAGCTCATTCTCGCCGAGGACGCGCTCGATGAAGCAGAGCCGTATCTTGATGTCGTGGACGCCGTCTGTCACTTTGATCTAGCGAGTCACGTGACGCTCGCACTCGCGCAAGGGAAGGCGACGCGACTGACCGAATGGGCGCGAAAGGTGACGGCACCGCCTGAAGGGAAGACGTACTTCCATTTCTTGTCGAGCGCCGAGCGCGATCCATTCGAGAAGAATCTATTGGACAATCATGAGCCGATGCTCCTCGCAGCCCATAGTATCTTGTTCTCGCTTCAAGGGATCCCGTCCGTCGACTATCGGACACTTTTCGGTGTGAGCGGACCGACGGACGAGGAAGAACTCGTCCAATCGCTGAAGAAAGACGAGACTCGACTGAATCGCTTCTCGGGGATCATGGGGCAACTCAACGTGAAACGGACAGAACCGGCATTGTCACCTTATGCGACCCAACGGATCATAAATGTCGACCCGCACGTGTTCGCCGTCGAGCGGGAAGGGAAAGGACGTACGGTGCGTCTCTATACGAACGTGAGTGAGAGTGAGGTTGAATTGGATGTTGAAGGAACGAACCTGTTCACGGGAGAACGAATCGAGAAAATCACATTGTCTCCGTATGGTTATGTATGGGTACGCGAATAGGCCTTTAGAATCAAAAATGAATTTTCGTTCATAGGTGTATTGACTCATATGATGAATAGGTGGAAAATGGAAGAGTAGGAAGTTTGTACACATCAATAGTCAGTCATCAAAGGAGCGGATTTCCAATGGATTCATCTTTCTTTCTCATGATGTTTCGGTTGACGATGCAATCATTTCTTTACTGGATGATCACGGTTTTATTCTTAGCTTTTGGCGCATACCTCATCTTCTACCTGTTGGACCGAGAGCGTGCGAACGTGTATCGGACGTGGTGGCGGATTAGTTTCTACGCGGCCTTCCTCGGCTTCACGGTACTTGGGTATGTATGGGAGAAATTCATGATGGTCGATGTATGGAAATTTATTGCAGTCGCCTTGCTCGTCTTGGTCATCGACTTCGGGCTCATGTCACGAAAAGAAAGACGAATCAAAAAAATCAGCTGACGGAAGAACAATCGTTCTGACGCCAGCTGATTTTTTTAGTTATATCCGTTTGGGTTGTTCGACTGCCAGTTCCAGGCGTCGCGGCACATGTCACGAATATCATGCTTCGCTTCAAAGCCGAGCATCTGTTTCGACTTCGTCGGGTCGGCAAAACATGTGGCGATGTCACCAGGACGACGATCCGTCACGTTGTACGGCACCGTCTTGCCACTCTCTTGTTCGAACGCGCGGACGAGGTCGAGCACGCTATAACCCGTACCCGTCCCAAGGTTGAACGCCTCGACACCGGTTTGTTCCATGACATAGTCGAGTGCCTGCAAATGACCTGACGCGATATCGACGACGTGGATGTAGTCACGGACGCCCGTTCCGTCCGGTGTGTCGTAGTCGTCACCGAAGACGCTCAGTTCGTTCAGTTTGCCGACAGCGACTTGCGTGATGTACGGCATCAAATTGTTCGGCACATCGAACGGGTCTTCGCCGATCTGACCAGACGGATGGGCTCCGATCGGGTTGAAGTAACGAAGGAGGGCGATGCTCCAGTCAGAATCAGCGACGGCGACGTCACGTAAGATATCCTCAATCATGAGTTTCGAACGCCCATACGGGTTCGTCGCGCTGAGCGGGAACGACTCGTCGATCGGTGTGCGTTCCGGCATCCCGTATACAGTCGCCGACGAACTGAAGACGATCCGTTTCACATCGAATGCCTGCATGACTTCTAACAGGACAGTCGTACCGACGACGTTGTTTTCGTAATAGCGGAGCGGTTCTCTCACCGACTCACCGACAGCTTTCAGGCCAGCGAAGTGGATGAGGGCATCGATCGTATGCGTCAAGAAAATCTGTTCGAGCAGCGCACGATCGAGGATGTCGCCGAGATAGAAGGTGACGTCTTTTCCGGTAATCGCCTCGACACGATTCAGTGCCTCGCGGCTACTGTTCGACAAGTTGTCGAGCACGATCACCTCGTGTCCGCCTTCAAGTAATTGGAGGACGGTATGTGTACCGATATAACCGGCACCACCCGTCACGAGAATCGTTTGGGTCATATAAAAACCTCCATTATTGATTTAATTTCGTCACACGGACACGCGTCGAGCCGTTTTCTCCGATGAAGAGACGGAGCGAGTAGTTCTCGCTCTCATAGACGACACCGTCTTCTGTCTCGTATGTCGGTTCGCCGAGTTCGAGGAACGTCTCTTTCGTCTGATCCGTGTTCGACCAGTCAATCGCTTCGACTTGGTCATTTTTCATTGTGAAGAAGAGACCAGGGTAGACGAGATACTCGTGCAAGGCGTCCGAGTCGAAGCCACTTGCGGCACCGACATTTCCGACCAATTCATTCTCGTCCATCCCGAAGTAAGCTTCCGGTGATTCGTCAAACAACGTCTGATTGACGGAAGTCGACAACCAGTCCAATACGTCAGCATCACTGATCGAGGTAGCCGTCCATTCGGTAACCACTTCCTCGCGTGACACCCAACCCGTCAACTCATTCAGACCAAGGTCGAGTAAGAGCGCATTGTCGCGTTCTTCGAGGACGTCATAACGGTCCCCAATATCGGCGACATAGACGACATTCTCACTGTCTGGCTCACTGAGGAGTGGGGCAGTTTTGACGCCAATCCATACTTCTTCCGGTGCCTTCGTTTCGACGACCGGTTCAGCTTCTGGTGTGACGGGTTCTTCGGTAGCAGTCGGTGTCGATGATGATGTGAAGAGGTCAGATACCATCGGATAAGTCGCATACCCACCGACAGATAACAGGATGATGGCGAGTAGTCCAATCAACCAACCACGACTTTTCTTTCGACGTGGACGAGCCGGTTTGATTTCACGATGAGATTTCATACGCTCCGTCCGTGAAGGGATCGTCGACTCCGGGACGTAACGTGGTTTCATCGTTGTTGCTTCAGTGGATGTTTCGGTTTCCGGTTCTGTCGTTTCTTCGGGAGACGGTTCAACCACCGCCTTAGGGACGACCGGTTCGGCAACGCGTTGTGGTGTTGGCTTTACAGCTTGTGGGACGATTGCTTCCGAGTGAAGCATCTCACTCTTCTCGAGAAGAGCGACGTAATAGGTCAAAAGGTCTACGTCCGTCTTCCCTTCTTTCAACCAGTTCGAAAAGTCCGCACCAGATTTTTCTTCAACAGAGAGCGAATCGTTCATCTCTCCAGTCAGTTCATGATAAGAGGCGGCAAGTGATTTGCCGTCTACTAAATTTGTCTCAATACGTTGCTGTACGATGTCTCGTGTTTGTCGGTCGAGTGTGGCGTACAGCTGGAGTAGGCGCTCACTTACATGCACTAGGGGTCTCCTCCTTTGTTAAGTTCTTCCTTTCAAAGTTTAGCAGATTTACATGTCAAAAAACCCATTTTTTTAAAAACGGGTCATCAACCGATGAAAATTTTGCTATACTGTTTTGGTATTGTCATTTTAAATATTATCTGCGGGAATTTTCCAGCAGTGAATTTACCGGCACAAAGGAGAGAAGGACGGAATATGAACGAAGAAACGATTTCCCTCGGAGAATTATTCTCCATCTTGAAGCGGAGCAAGTGGCTCATCGCTAGTTTAACCATCATGGCGGCACTCATTGCCTTTTTAGTGAGTTCGTTTGTGATCAGCCCGACGTATGAGGCGTCGACACAAGTGCTCGTTGCACCTAAGGAATCTCAAAACAACATGATTGACAGCAGTCAAATCCAGTCGTCAGTCACACTCGTCAACACATATCGTGTCATCATTCAAAGTCCAGCGATCCTCGAGCAAGTGCAAGAAAATGTCGTCGGGGCACCTGACAACATTAGTAACTTAATTACGGTGAATAGCGAACAAAACTCACAAGTCATCAACATCGCCGTCCAACATACGAACCCGGTCATCGCGACAGATATCGCCAATGAGATTGGTCGCGTCTTCTCGAAAGAAGTGCCTGAACTCATGAGCGTCGACAACGTGAAAGTGTTGTCCGATGCAAACGTCCCGATGTTCCCGGTCAAACCGAACATTCTACTAAATACAGCGATTGCAGCCGTGCTCGGAATGATGATTGGTGTCGCTATCGCGTTCCTCAAAGTCGTCCTCGATCGTCGTATCAAGACGGAACAAGATGTCGAGACGATTCTCGAGCTTCCGGTACTCGGGTCCATCCCGGTTATCGATCGTGTCGAGATGCAGCAGCAACGTCAAGCGAAGCTGAAAGGGGAAGAGGTCCGTGTTTAAGTTTGGAAAAAAGAAATCAAAACATATTCAATATGATAAGACAGGTCGTGACTTGATCACGGTCTATAAACCGAAGTCGCCAATCTCAGAGCAGTATCGGACCATCCGAACGAACCTCGAGTTCACCGCAGTGGATGACGAATTACAGACAGTTGCGATTACATCCTCGTCGTCAGGCGAAGGGAAGTCGACGACTGCGTCCAACTTGGCAGTCGTCTATGCCCAACAAGGCAAACGCGTCTTATTGATGGACTGTGACATGCGCCGCCCGACGGCTCACTTCACGTTCCGTCTCTCAAACGGAATTGGTCTCTCGACCGTCCTTGCGAAGAAAACGACACTTGATAAAGCGATTCATTCGACACAAGTCGAGAACTTGGAATTGATGGCAGCGGGGCCGATTCCACCGAATCCGTCCGAGTTACTCTCGTCGAAAATGATGGACCGCACACTTGAAGAGTTGAAACAACATTACGACGTCATCATCTTGGACGCACCACCGATGATGCAAGTCGCAGATACGCGCCTCTTGGCACGCAAAGTGGACGGAGTCGTCCTCGTCGTCGGTTGTGACAAGTCAGACCGTCAGATGGTCGTCAAAGCGAAAGAACAGTTGGTCCTTGCGGATGCCCACATCCTCGGCGTCGTCCTCAACAAACGCGAGCCACAAGGCAGCGACGATTACTACTATTACTACGCGTACGAATAAAAGGAGAATCACGCCATGATTGATATCCATTGTCATCTTCTCCCGGCCGTCGATGACGGTCCGGGAACGGTCGAACAAACAATCGAGATGGCGAGACGCGCTGTAGAGGAAGGGGTGACCGCAATCGTGGTCACCCCCCACGCGTTTCACCCTCAATTTGAAACGGAAGACTTGAATGTCCAAGAAGCCGCAGCGACGCTTCAAAACGTCTTACATCAAGAAGGAGTCAAGCTTGACATTTATCCAGGTCAAGAGATCCGTGTGTTTGGTGATCTCGTTCAAGCGCTAGAAGACGGGGAAGCCCTCTCACTTGCCGGATCACGCTACGTCCTCGTCGAGTTTCCGAGCGATACGGTCCCGGCATATGCCGAACAACTATTCTTCCGTTTACAGGCAGAAGGCTATACACCTGTCATCGCTCACCCAGAACGGAACAAGGAACTCGCAACCAATCCGAAACGATTGATGGACTTCGTTTCATCAGGCGCCTTGTCACAAGTGACGACGAGTAGCCTGACAGGGGAGTTTGGTCAAAATGTGAAAGAGATTGCATTTGTATTTTTACGGAATGGATTGAGCCAACTTGTCGCTTCAGATGCACATAGTACAGGACGGCGTACGTTTTACTGGGAAGCCGCAAGACAAGCGGTGGCGGAAGAACTAGGAGCGGGACGTTGGGAGACGTTGACGGAGAACGCAGAAGCGGTCGTGAAAGATGAGTTTGTCTTTGTTGATCCACCAATCCTTCCGACAAAGAACTGGCGAGGGAAATGGAAGAAGTAAATGCCCTATTTTTACATAATATGTTGACAATTAATTACTATTATGATTTTTGTCGACACTTGTCGAACGAAAATAGGTTTTAATTCCCTTTCCTTGGTTTTTTCATTAGGTCAAAAGTGTTAACCTTAGAATATATTTTAGTAAGGATGTTAAAAGCATCCTTTTTTCTATAATTGACCAAATTAGACAAACATTTAAATTCTTAAGGAGGGATAATCATTGTCGATACCTGATTTAGGTCGTAAGTCGTTACGTACAGGTGTACTTGTCAGTTTAGATATGTTCGCTATTCTATCAGCCATGTTCATCTCTTATTTTTTCCTGTATCCATTAGAATTTATTCAAAACATCGATCGCAATCATTTTATCGAAACAGCCATTTCATATAGTGCCATCTTCATTATCATGGCAGGTATCAGTCGCTTGTATCGAGTTGCTTGGCGGTTTGCGAGCATGACAGAAGCAGTTCGTTTGGCGATGACACTCGCCTCGAGCACTCTCCTGTTATACATACTTCAATTCGCTGTTTACGGTGAAGCGATGGAGCGGATGCTGTTCTTAAGCTTTTGTCTCTCGTTACTCATGTTAGGTGGAATTCGTCTCGGTTCTCGTATTTACGTAACGTGGAAACAAGATCAAATGCCTATTTTACGAGGGCGAAAGTTAAAGCGAAGAAAAGACGAAAAGCGAACGCTCATCATTGGAGCCGGTCAGGCTGGGCGGATGTTAGTTCGTCAGATGAAGCATTCTAATAATCACCGAATGAATCCGATCGGGTTTATAGATGATAATAAGCATCTTCAAACATTAACAGTGAATGACGTAAAAGTCCTTGGGACGCTCGAACAACTTGAGGAAGTTGTCGAGAATGAAGCTATCGATAAAATCGTATTTGCGATCCCGTCCATGAGTTACCAAGAACGAGTTTCACTGATTCAACGTGCGAAGAAGGTTTGCACGAATGTACACACGCTTCCGATGATTGAAGAAGTGGCCGCGGGTAAAATCTCTGTCAATCAAATGCGCGAAGTATCCATCGAAGACCTCCTCGGCCGCGAACCGGTCGAGTTAGATATTACAGGTATTCAGGCAGAGGTCGAAGGGAAGACGGTTTTGGTGACAGGTGCTGGTGGATCGATTGGATCCGAAATCTGTCGCCAAATCTTAAAGTTCAACCCGGATTGCTTGTTATTACTCGGTCATGGTGAGAACAGTATTTATCTCATTGAACGTGAACTACGCGAATCGAAGATTCAAGCTGAACTGATTCCAGTTATCGCAGATATTCAAGACGCGGAGCGTTTGCGAGAAGTGTTTGTGACCTACACACCGCATCTCGTTTTCCACGCAGCAGCTCATAAACATGTTCCTTTAATGGAAGCAAACCCGCACGAAGCGGTGAAAAACAATATTTATGGAACGAAGAATGTGGCGGAGATGGCCGATGAGTATGGTGCCTCGCGCTTCGTGATGATTTCTACGGATAAAGCTGTCAACCCGACGAACGTCATGGGCTCGACAAAACGGATCGCCGAGATGGTCGTCCAGCACCTAGCGAAATCAAGTGAAACGAAGTATGCAATTGTTCGATTCGGAAATGTGTTAGGTAGTCGTGGATCAGTCATCCCATTATTTAAATCACAGATTGCTAAAGGCGGTCCCGTTACGGTGACGCATCCAGATATGACGCGCTATTTCATGACGATACCAGAGGCGAGTCGACTCGTCATTCAAGCGGGAACACTCGCCAATGGTGGGGAAGTGTTCGTCTTGGATATGGGAGAACCAGTGAAGATTGTCGACTTAGCACGTAATATGATTCAACTGAGTGGTTTCACAGAAGAACAGATTGCGATTCGATTCAGTGGTATTCGTCCTGGAGAGAAGATGTATGAGGAGTTGTTGAAGGAAGGCGAAGTTCATCCAGAAGCAGTGTATCCAAAAATCTTCACAGGAATCGTCACAGAAGAACCAGATTTACATGGCAAGCTAGAAAATATGAATCAATTGATGACGGACGAGGCATTAAGTCTATACCTTGTGAACTGGGCGAATGATTGTCTTGATCGATTTGAACAAGAGAAAACAGCTAACTACAAAGAAACCGTCTAACCTATGGAGAGTGAACAATGACATATATCGAGCAGAAACGAAAAATTGATTTCATTTTGGCATTGACTGGTTTGATTGTCTTATCGCCTTTATTTATCGGAATTATGATTGCTATCAAACTCGAATCAAAAGGACCAGTCTTCTTTAAACAAAAACGTGTTGGAATTCATCAATCGCACTTCAACATTTTAAAGTTCCGTACAATGCGAATTGATACACCGAAAGATACGCCAACGCATCTCTTGGCTGATCCAGATCAATATATTACTAAGATCGGTAAGTTTTTACGTAAAACGAGCCTTGATGAGTTACCGCAAATTATCAATATTCTAAAAGGTGAGATGGCAATTATCGGACCACGTCCAGCGTTATGGAATCAATATGATTTGATTGAAGAACGAGAAAAGTATCAAGCGAACAGTGTACTGCCAGGATTGACAGGTTGGGCGCAAATCAATGGAAGGGATGAACTACCCATTGAATATAAAGCTCAACTCGATGGAGAGTACATTAAAAAAATGACGTTTCGGATGGATGTCCGATGCTTTATTGGAACAATCTTTAGTGTACTGAAAAGTCACGGAGTGGTTGAAGGTGGAACAGGGATGATGAGTAAAGAAATTGCTTCTACAAAAGAGAATGAAAAATGAAAAGAGTATTAATTACAGGACGAAATAGTTATGTCGGGAATTCATTTAGACAATGGATTAGTAAAAATCACTCATCATCTATTCGAGTAGACAGTATTTCTGTTCGTGATGATAGTTGGAACGATATACAGTTTTCAAATTATGATGCCGTCCTACATGTCGCTGGAATAGCTCATGTACCTTCCAATGACAATATGAAAGCTCTTTATGAAGAAGTAAACACAAAACTCCCTTACAAAATTGCTGAAAAGGCAAAACAGGAGGGTGTTAAGCAGTTTATTTTTATGAGCAGCATGATTATTTTTGGAAATGGCGATATTAATAATCGATTGATTGATGAGTATACTTCACCGAAACCTATTGATATTTATGGTGAAAGTAAATTGAATGCAGAAAAATTGTTGAATCAACTAGAAGATTCAAACTTTCATCTTGCTATCGTGAGACCGCCAATGGTTTATGGCCCAAAGTCAAAAGGGAATTTTCCTTTGTTGCTGAAGTTTGCAAATCAAGTACCATTTTTCCCAGCGTATTCTAATGAGCGAAGTATGATTTTTATTGATAATTTAACGGAGTGTCTCACACAGATCATTTTAACTGAATTTTCAGGAATGGTGCATCCTCAGAACCCTCAGTACATGAATACGAAAGACATCATTAAATGGATTCGTGATTATCAGAACAAGCAAACATTCTCGGTACGTTTTATAAATCCTTTAATTACTCTTGGTATCAAAAAGAGTAGAACACTTCAAAAAATATTTGGAGATTTTGCTTATCACCAAAAGCTTAGTGAACTCCCGTTTGAATACCAAATTGTAGACTCGCAAGAATCAATAAGACAGGTAGTAGAAAAAACTTATGAATAAAAACGTATTAATTTTAGTCAACCATGAAGTCGTTATTTATAATTTCCGCAAAGAATTAGTAGATAAGTTAATTAAAGAAGGTCATCGTGTCACAATTTCATGTCCTGATGGTCCAAAGTTGGAAGAGTTAGCCTATATGGGATGTCACATCATTCAACAACCGATTGATCGCCGTAGTATCAACCCAGTAAAAGATGCCAAACTTCTCTTTGATTATCTAAGAACAATGTTAAAGATTCAGCCCGACGTTGTATTAACATATACGATTAAGCCAAATGTGTATGGTGGAATAATTGCTTCTTTACTTAAGATTCCTTTTGTTTCAACAATTACGGGGTTAGGTTCGGCACTTCATAAAGAATCCTTTTCAAAAAAAATAATGATTGGGTTGTATAAAATCTCGCTGAAAAAAGCAACGACAATCTTTATTCAAAATAAAAGTAATTTCACCTTCTTAATCGAGAATGGGTTTAACGAAACTCAACTCCAACTTGTATCTGGCTCTGGGGTCAATCTAAAAGAATTTGAGATGCGACCTTATCCAAGCTTAGAAACACCAATTCAAATCTTGTATATTGGCCGAGTGATGAAAGAAAAAGGTGTATATGAGTTAATCTCAGCTGCTAAATTACTACATGAAAAGGGATATCAAGTTGAGTTTAAACTTGCTGGATTTTTGGATGATGGTTTTCAGATGAGCGATGACCACGTACCCGAAAATGTGAAACTAGTTGGTGCAGTCAAGGATGTAAGGGGAAGTATTGAATCTTCACATGCCATTATTCTTCCGTCATATCATGAAGGAATGTCGAATGCACTGCTTGAGGCAGCTGCTACAGGAAGACCATTGTTGGCTTCTGACATCCCCGGGTGTAATGAAATTATAGATGATGAGTTAAACGGATACGTTTTTGATGTCAAATCTACTGAAAGTATAGTAGAGACAACAGAGAAATTCCTCCAATTACCACATGAGCACAAAGTGTTAATGGGACAAGCTTCCCGCAATAAAGTAACGCTTGAATTTGATCGCGAAAAGATTGTCGATACATACTACAAGAGAATAATGGAGGTTTCTAAATGAACACACAAATTGTACATGAAGACTTATACCAACAGATTGTAACGAAGCAAGCCAATATATCTTTGATTGGACTCGGATATGTAGGAATGCCAATCGCGGTAGCATTCGCCAAGAAGATTAACGTGATTGGTTTCGACATTAGTAGTGAAAAAGTAGAATTGTATAAGAACGGAATTGATCCGACTAAAGAAGTTGGTAATGATGCAATCAAGCAAACTACCGTTGAATTTACTTCTAATGAAGAAGACTTACAAAAAGCAAAGTTTCACATTGTTGCAGTTCCTACTCCAGTTAATGCGGATCATACTCCTGATCTCCGCCCTATTCAAGGGGCTAGTCGAACACTTGGAAAGAATTTGACTAAAGGATCAATTGTAGTCTATGAGTCAACTGTTTACCCAGGTGTCACTGAAGATATTTGCGTTCCCATTCTTGAAGAAGAGTCGGGATTAAAATGTGGTGTTGATTTTAAAGTAGGTTACTCACCAGAACGAATTAATCCGGGTGATACAGTTCATCGTCTCGAAACAATCATTAAAGTGGTATCAGGTATGGATGAAGAGTCATTAGATATCATTGCAAAGGTATATGAGCTTGTAGTCGATGCTGGGGTATATAAAGCAGAATCGATTAAGGTTGCGGAAGCAGCAAAAGTCATTGAAAACTCTCAGCGAGATATCAATATCGCATTCATGAATGAATTGTCGATCATTTTTAATAAGATGGATATTGATACAAAAGCTGTTTTAAAAGCAGCGGGAACGAAATGGAACTTCTTAAACTTCTCTCCAGGTCTCGTTGGTGGACACTGTATTGGTGTAGATCCGTACTATCTCACTTACAAAGCTGAGCAATTAGGATATCGTTCTCAAATCATTTTGTCTGGTCGTCGTATCAACGATGACATGGGCAAATACGTTGTTGAGATTCTAATCAAAAACCTGATTAAAGCTAATGTTCCTGTTGCAAATGCGAAGGTTGCAATTTTAGGTTTTACATTTAAAGAAGATTGCCCAGATACACGAAATACACGCGTAATCGACATTGTAGAAGAGTTAAAAGAGTATGGTATTACTCCTGTGATTGCAGATCCAGTAGCAGATGCTGAAGAAGCCCATCATGAATATGGCATCATTTTCGATTCAATGGAAGATGTGAAAGATATGGATGCTGTCATCTTAGCAGTCGCACATAAAGAGTTCATGGAATTGTCTAATGAAGAAATTTCGGAATGGTTCAATCCTACGAATCCAAAGAAAGTACTTCTTGACATTAAGGGCGTACTTAACCGACATGATTATGAAACAGAACAATATAAATACTGGAGACTTTAAGGGAGATCATTATGGGATACGAAAATGTAAAGTTTGAAGAGAACGCATTGTTTTTAGTGACAGGTGGGGCCGGATTCATCGGCTCCAACCTTTGTGAAGCAATTTTGAATAAAGGATATCGTGTAAGATGTCTTGATAACTTATCAACCGGAAATCCGAAGCATGTTGAAATGTTTTTAGACAATGAGAAATATGAATTTATTGAAGGCGACATCAGAGATTTAGAAACCTGTCTTGATGCTTGCAACGGGGTAGATTATGTACTACACCAAGCTGCTTGGGGAAGCGTACCAAGAAGTATTGAAATGCCTTTGTTATATGAAGATATCAACATTAAAGGTACATTAAATATGCTAGAAGCGGCGCGACAAAATGAGGTGAAGAAATTTGTCTATGCGTCAAGCTCTTCTGTATATGGAGATGAGCCAACATTGCCGAAAGTTGAAGGAAGAGAAGGTAATGTACTATCTCCTTATGCATTAACTAAGAAAGTTAACGAAGAATATGCTCGATTATATAGCAATTTATATGGATTAGATACATACGGTTTAAGATACTTTAATGTATTTGGGCGTCGTCAAAATCCAGAAGGTGCTTATGCAGCTGTAATTCCGAAGTTTCTTAAACAATTATTGAATGATGAGGCTCCTTCGATAAATGGTGATGGGAAACAAAGTCGAGACTTTACCTACATCGAAAATGTAATCGAAGCAAATTTGAAGGCTTGCCAGACATCAAGTGAATTTGCGGGTAATGCATATAATATTGCTTACGGCGGTCAAGAATTTTTAATCGATGTTTATCAAATGTTAACTGAATCACTCGGGAAGAAAATTGATCCAATTTATCTACCAGAGAGAGCAGGGGACATAAAGCACAGTAACGCAGATGTATCAAAAGCACGAACAGAGATGGAGTATCAACCAGAGTATAGTTTTGAGCAAGGGATTTTGGAAGCAATTGAATGGTATAAGGAGAATCTTTAAATATGATCTTTCAAAAACTATATGAAATTTCTCCAATCTGGTTACAAAATGTTGGAGTTACATTAAAAGGTTATAAAAATAATAAAAGTAGATATGGAGAAGAATATTTTAATTATATAGAATTTTTAAAGTGGTTTGAAAAACTATCTCTAGAAAAAAAAATAGAAGTACAAAATGATATTTTAGAGAAATTTATCAATTATTCTGTCAACAAATCTAAATATTATAAAGGATATAAAGAAGCTAATTGTTTATCAGACTTTCCTATTATGGACAAAGAAGAATTACGAAAAAATATTAATTCAATCCATACTATAAGTGCAGAATCAGGGATAGAAAGTCATACTGGAGGAACTACTGGAAAATCTTTAATAGTTAGATTTTCTAAAGAAGATATGATGAGACGGATGGCAACCTTGGATTATTTTAAAATGAAAGCAGGATTCATTCATTTAAAGATGAAAAGAGCTACTTTCAATGGGAAACATATCGTTCCTCAGAACCAAACAAAAAAAGTTTTTTGGAGATATAATCATGCATGTAAACAAATGATTTTTTCTTCGTTTCATTTAAGTAGTGAAAATATGATTTATTACATAAATTCTTTAAATAAGTTTAAACCCGATTCAATCGATGGTTTTTTCACTTCTATATACGAAGTTGCAAAATATATAGAGCTAAACAACATCGTATTAAATTTTAAACCAATAGCTATTTTCCCTACATCAGAAACAATTTCTGATGAGGGGAGAGAATTAGTGGAGAGGGTTTTTCAGTGTAAAGTCTATAATCAATATGCTTCAAGTGAAGGTGCGCCTTTTATTACAGAGTGCGATAAAGGTGGACTTCATATTGAACTTGCATCTGGAGTTTTTGAAATGGTAGAAAATGATGAAGTACTAGTTACTAGCTTCACTACTCATGGAACTCCTCTAATAAGATATCAAATAGGCGATCAAATTTCATTGAATCATAATACTAAATGTGAATGTGGAGTTGAAACACTTTTAGCTAAAGAGATAAAAGGTAGGAAACTCGATTATCTTCTAAAAGCTGACGGTACAAAAATTAATTCTGCAAACATTGCGAATGCTTTTAAGAATTTACCGAATGTCATTATCCAATCTCAAGTGATTCAACTAAAAGAAAATTTAATATCAGTGAAAATAGTAGTTGATAAAAAGAATTATGACTTACGATTTAACTCGATTTTAGAAAAAGAGTTCAAAGATAAATTTGGAAAAGAAATGGTTGTGATGATTGAACAAGTTGATAATATCCCACGTGAAAAAAGTGGAAAACATTTATTTATTAAAAATATGCTATAAGAAGGATGAGAAATGAGTAAATCACCAGTTAGAGTTCTTAGAATAGTTGCAGTATTGAATCGAGGTGGGATTGAGTCCCAAATCATGAATATGTACAGAGAAATTGACAAAGAAAAATATCAATTTGACTTTTTAGTAACAAGAAATGAAAAGGGTATATTTGAAGACGAAATCATAAGTATGGGAGGGAGAATTCATCATATTCCTGGGGTTAAAGAAGTTGGTCTTTTTAAATTCATAAAACATATCCACAATTTTTTTAAGGAAAATAAGCAATATAAAATAGTGCATTGTCATATGAATACTTGGAGTGGATTGATTTTAAACGTTGCAAAATTAAATAAAATTCAGGTAAGAATTGCACACAGTCATTCAGCAAATCAGAATAAAAAGGAAAGTAGTTTTTTGTCTACATCTGAAATGCTTTTTAAGAATATTATGAAACGAGGGATATTAAAAGGAGCTACACATTTATTTGCAGTTGGAAAAGCCTCTGCTGCTTGGCTGTATGGAGAGCAGAATGAAGTTACCATTCTGCCAAACGCAAAAAATATTCAGACTTTTGAGTTTGATCAAAAGCATAGAGCATTTTTAAGACACGAATTTGGAATTGCAGATGATGATGTAATGATTGGGCAAGTGGGATCTTTCTCCCATGTGAAAAATCATGAATTCTCCGTTGAATTAATGAATAAATTAATTTTAAAAAAGAAAAACGTGAAGTTATTTTTAATTGGAAGTGGTGTACTAGAAGAAAAAATAAAAAGTAAAGTAAATGAATTTGGACTTCAAGATAATATAATCTTTTTGGGTGATAGAAACGATGTAAACAAAATAATGAGTGCTTTGGATATTTTAATTTTACCTTCGTTTTTTGAGGGAATGCCAAACGTTATAATTGAAGCACAAATTGCTTCACTCTTATCTCTTGTGTCTAATACGGTTTCTTCGGAAATAGATTTTGGGGTAAATAAAGTTATCTTTGAAGAATTAAACGTTGATAAATGGGTGAGTATTATAGAAAAACAAATTGGAATGAGAGAAATAATCGATTTAAACACTATCAGACAAAAGGGATATGATCTGAAAGAACAAGTAATGTGGCATGAGAATTTTTATGCACGAGTACTTGAGAATCTGGAAACGTAAAAACTAAACACAGAGAGGTATTTAAAAAGTTGATCTATTTAGTACAATACTTTTTTATTTTTCTACTTATTGTATTTACTTCCATCATTAGAAGTAAGATAAAGATAAAAATAGACTTGTTGAGTTTTAGTAAAAAAACTAATCATATTGATTACATATTATTCGCATCTCTAATTTTATCAATTTTCTCTGTCCACCTTTCCACTTCTGGTTTATTAGTTGATGCTAATCGATATGTATGGAATTTTTTATATCGATATCCTAGTTATAACGAAGAGATGATTTTCTCATCCGGCACAGAAGGTGGATTTTTAATTTTAAATCAAATTATATATTACTTTACAAATAACAGTGATTGGTTATTCTTTTTAGTTGCCATCTTTGTGAATTTTTTCAGTATTTATGTCCTGACAAAAATGAATAGTAATATTGTGCTAGTGCTACTATTATATCTTGGCAGTTCGTATTTTATTTATTCAACATTTTTATTAAGGCAAATAATCGCAGTGACAATTATAAATTTAGCATTTTTAGCATATCTCCAATCAAAAAAAGCAATATGTGGTATTTTAAGTTTTATTGCAATACTATTTCATACAACTGCAATTATTATTCTGCCTTTTTATTTCTTAGTTGCAAAAACTAAATCAATGAAAAATTATGTATATAGTATTATATTTATTATTTTAATTTTTTTAACAGTACAAGGTTTTTTTGATAATGTTATCCAAAGCATCGACTATCTAGATAGATTTATTGAAACTGAATCATCATTTGATGGTTCAATCCTGGCTCCATTAAAAGGAATTCCTTTTTATATATTGAGTCTGTTCTCATTACTCAATAGAGACAAGCTATTAAAAAGAAATTCTTTCGCTGATTTCTATATTCTTAGTTCGATAATTTACTCTATTTGTTGGTTGTTAACATTTGAAATGTATTGGGCTTTTCGATTAGGTTTGTACTTTCTAATTCCTACATTGGCTCTCATACCACTATCGATTAGTATAATTAATAATAAGAAAGAAAGATTGGTAATGTACGCATTTTTAATTATATTCATTGGTACACTCACATTTCGTCAACTAGTAAACTTATTTATTCAATAAGATCAGAGAGGTAACTCATATGTTTTTAACTATATTAACACCGACATACAATAGAGAGAAAACATTGTTTCGTCTGTATGAGAGTCTGTGTAAGCAAAATAATAAAAGGTTTACATGGCTTGTAGTAGACGATGGGAGTACAGATTGTACAAGAGAGTTAATTGAAGAATTTATAGGTGAAAAGAAGATAGACATTAAATATATATTGAAATCAAACGGAGGTAAACACACTGCAGTTAATACAGGGCTACTTGAGATTAACACACCATTAGTATTTATTGTAGACAGTGATGACAGGATAGTTGAGGATGCAGTAGAGACTATTTTTAATATATGGAAAGAAAATAAAAAAAACTCCTCAATTAGTTCTTTCTGGTTCCTTCAAAAAAATGAAGACGATATGATCATAGGAGATAAGTTTAAGGATGATAATTTTATTTCTAATTATCTTGAAGTTCTAATAAATAGTGAAGTTAAAGGAGACAAAAAATCTGTTTATTTAACTGACATTCGCAAACAGTATCTGTTTCCTGAATTTAAAAATGAACGCTTTATGGGTGAGGGTTATATTCATAAGAAAATTGGAGAAAATTATGAGGCGGTATTCATAAACAAACCTATTTACATTAGTGAATATTTAGAGGATGGTCTTACTAAAGCGGGAAGACAGATGAGATTAGGCAATCCTAAAGGAGGAATCGTAATTTCCAACGAATTTCTAAAAGGGAATGTAAAACTAAAAGTAAAGATAAAGAAAGCTCTTTTATATACTGTGTACTCCCTAATCGATGATAGAAAAATATATAAAATACTCAAAGATGCCAATAATCGTACCTTAGTTACGCTGTTGTTTCCGATGTCCTTACTAATATACTATAAATGGAAGGAAAAATAATTTTAATGTTGAAAAAAATTTCATTTGTATATGGTAGCAATTTAATACTGGGAATACTAGGAATAATCTCAGTCCCTATTTTATTAAATAATCTAGGTTTAGAGTCCTATGGAGTATATGCTATATATTTAATGTTAGGTTCTTACTTTGCTATTTTTGAACTCGGAGTTATAAAACATATAACAAGGTTAATAATTTTAGAGGATGAGGAAATTAGTCAAACTATCAGTACTTTTTATGTAGGAACTATAATGTTTATTATTTTTTTCACTCCTTTTATATTTTTAATAATCACCTATATTTTAAATGGTGATGATAGTTTAGCATTGTTAGTTACTATGTTTTCTGTTCTTGAATATATATTTTTCCTCCCCACGAAAATTAATATTGCCTATTCCAAAGCTAGAAAAAAATTCGAGAAAATAAGTGTTTTTAATTTATACTCCGGTTTTTTTCGATACGCGGTACTTATAATAGGATCATATTTATTTGAAGAAATAGCTATAATATTATTTCTGTTAATGATAAGAAGATTATTGGATATTAAATTATCAAGGAAAATTTTAAATGAATCAAACGGTGTATTCAAAATAAAAAAAATTAACAAAAAACAGTTTAGTTATGTCTTAAATATTTATAAGGAGTCTATTTTTTTATCGGCTACTCAAATAATGCAAATAAACTTTAGTGGATTAGTTATAATGATTATTTCAAAAAGATATGGAGTGGAAACTTTAGGTTTATTCAGAAGTACATTCGACATACTTTCAAAAGTTTGGTTCATTTCAAACGGTTTAGGTACAGTTGTTTTTCCTTATTTCGCTAGTGAAAAATTTAAAATGACTAATGGTTATTATTTTTTAGTAAGTTGGCTTTTTTATTCATTTGTAGCGGTGATTTTATATCAATCTCTACCCTTTGTTAATGAAAATCTATTAAATGGAGAACTAAATTTATTTGAAGATAGTCTATTATATGTATGTATTAGTGCAGTAGTTCTTTTGACCGCTCAATTTAATTTAAGTTATGAATTTTTACAAGCAAAAGGAAGATATAAACTACTTTTTTCTATCTCGCTATTTGTTTCAATACTATTTGTAATTCTTAGTTCAATAGTCGCTGTCTTAAATCTGAATTTAAATTATCTTGTTAGTTCATGGGCTTTATGCCTTTTTATACAAACAGTTGGGTTTGAATTCTATACACTTGATAAAAACCCAAAGTACCTTATCTATATAATTTGTTTTAGTGTTTCGTGTATAATTTTGTCAATAAGTTGGATGAATTAAAATAACTTGATTTTTTTGAAGGTATAATTGATTCGATTCGATAATGATAAGGAAAAAGTCTATAACAAGATTGATTCTTAAGCAATGTCAGTGAACCGCTACGAGAGACAATTCTCAGAGATTCACGTTCTTTCTTATGTTATCGATGAGCGGAACGTACCTCGAAATTGTGAAATAGGGACTGAATTCTAAGAAAATTAAAATTTTCAACACCTACATCTGCCACTTTAACTTCAACAGTCGATTCATGTTTCCTTATTCGTTGACCATTGTTTTACTCAAAAACGGTTTTTAGCTAGAATTATCTAAATATTATGTTTGAGATGATTCACAAAATACTTTAATGTGAGATATGCCATGACCTGCGAATTAATAATTAACGCAAAAAAAACTTCGCTTCACATTCACAAGTTACTTCTCAAAAAAATTGATTGTCACAAAATGAGAGCATAATCGACTATTATATACGATATATAAACGATGTCATGCAATCTGATCATAAACGGTTATCAGAATAGACAACAAACTTTCTTCCTTGATATAAAAAATCTGAAGCTCACGAAAAGTCTCCAAATGTCACATAATCAGTAACAGCTATCACCAAACAAATACTTGTAACCCAAACGTCTCAGATTGGCAATTGCCTCTAGAACGGATATTGATTTCGAACGCATTCTTTAAAATGTGCAAATAACGATTGATTAAGACTAGAGCAGACACTTCTTTCATGAGGAATGTCCGCTCTTTTACATTTTTAACTTTTTGATTACAAGGATACTTCATTTAATCACTAGGTGAAAAAAATCTCAAGTTGATCATTTTTTAGTTTTTTAGAAGTTGTTCGCCTCCCGATTCTTCTCATTCAACACTTCAATCGTTTCTTGATTCTGTTCTTTCGAGATGTGCAGATACAACTCGGTCGTCTCAGTTGAAGCATGTCCGAGTAACCGGCTGATTTTCGTAATTTTGACATCGGCGTTGTAGAGCTCGGTTGCAAAGCTGTGACGGAGGACGTGGCTCGTGATTCCGAATCCAAGCTGTTCCTCTGATACTTCCAAGAGATATTCATTCACATAGTTTGCGCGGACTTTTGAGCCGTTTGGCATGATGAACAAGTATCGCGAGTCCTTGTCTGATTTTGGCCGCTCGACCTGAATATAACGCTCTAACGATTTTCGGATGCGTTCGGTCATCGGCACTTCCCGCATTTTATTCCCTTTCCCGTGTCGAATGATGATGTCGTTCGACTCAAACGATACATCCTCGAGTTTTAAATCTAACGTCTCACTGATTCGGAATCCCGCATCGCAGCCAATCAAAAAGATGTTATACAATGTCGCGTTATGTGCATGATGTAGCAGTTGATTGACTTGTTCCCGACTTAAAATGATGGATTGCCGCTTTGCTTCGGCACCGGGTACGTTGACGAATATGAATGGATTACATGTGATCCATCCTCGTTTGACCGAGTAGGACATAAACGACTTGAGTACACTCACATATTTTTTAATCGTGTTGGTCGCTAGCTCTTCATCTACTAGTTTGTCTCGATAAGAGAACGCGTGTTCAGTTTCACCCACGTCTTTTAAGAAAATCACATTCGACTGCTGCATCATCTGTTCGAATCGACGTAACGTGTTCCGATACGTCTTCACTGTCTCAGGTGAGCGTTGTTGCCGCATCTCTACATCTTCCAAGTAACTTGTGATTGCTTCTTTGATTTGAATCGGTTCCATGTTGTTCACTCCTTCGAATATAACTCTTCTCGCAACTCACGTTGAACGTCGGCCTTATACGCGCGCAATCGGCTTGCGGAGTAGTCGAGCGTCTGTTCCGTGCCGTCAATCAGGTGACAGAGAAGTTCGAAGTGGCGTGGGGATAGGTTCTTTCGTTGTTCGTCGAGCCAGTCAAACAGATGACGCTCGGATGTCATACATTGTTCGGGGAGCCGTTCGGCCGCGACCTCATGTTTCAAGTGCCGTGCGTTCTTTTGTTGATGGTTCAAGATTGCCCCACGGATGCGCTGGAAGCAGTACGTCTTCGATAGCGTACAGCCTCGGTTCAATGCTTCCCATAAGGCGATGCGGGCAATTTGGACACAGTCGTCCTGCTCGTTCGGGTGGATGTTCAAGTGGCGGATGACGTAATGGATCATCGGCTCCCATTCTACGATTTGTTCGTCAATCGTTTTCATCTTCGATTCTTTTCCGAGCGCTCTTTCGTATTCCTAGGTTAGAGCGAGTATAAACGCTATTCCCCCCGCCTAGCGACCGCCCTTATCACACATAAGCCCAAGGGATATCTCCGATAACATGGGGATTAAGGTGACAGAGGCGTTAGGCATTGGTGTAACAACGACAGAAAGGAGAAGAATAGCGTTTCTTTCCTGATGGCGTTGTATTAACCAGGTGAAGCATTCGATGTGATCAATCAGTGGAATTTCGTAATGAAAAAATGCTTGTCACAATTGGAAATACTTGAAGATAAGTTCAATCGTGTTGCCGACAATCTTTGAAGCAAGGCGATATAGGATTGACGCTATATCTTTTATACTTAACGTATACAATCATCTTCGACTTTGATTAGGCGACCCGATATCACACTTTGGAAAATAAAATTTCCAAGACTGGTACGTGTTTATGTCCGTGATTAGCTATGAAAAAATAGAATTGTGAAATACCCAATTGAAGCGGGTAAAAGTACGATTGTGTGCCATGTCACTTAAAGAAATTCTGCTTTCTTAAAAAAAGATGTGCTATGATGTCTTTTGAAATGTATAGACCAATTTCATAAGCTTTATGAAGCAAGTTCAGAACTTCGATTTACAATCATTCAAGACGTTCACCTTTGAGCGATTTCTTGATGTGAAAATGGGGGAATGAATCATGATCTTAACATGCACACCAGTCTTTCAGGAACGACTTTGGGGAGGACGCAAGCTCGAGACCACGTTCGAGTATGACCTGCCGCAAGGGAACATCGGCGAGTGTTGGGGCATCTCGGCCCATCCGAACGGGATGAGCGTCGTCACTTCCGGCCAATTTGCAGGGCACACGCTCGCTGAACTGTGGGAGGAGAAGCGCGAGTTGTTTGGCGCGTACACGCTCGACAGCTTCCCGCTCCTCGTCAAACTGCTCGATGCGGCGGACGACTTGTCCGTCCAGGTCCATCCGAACGACGAGGAAGCAATGCGTCTAGAAGGAGAATCATACGGAAAGACGGAATGTTGGTACGTCGTCGAGGCCGAGCCGGGCGCGGAATTGATTCTCGGGCATACGGCGGAGACGAAAGAACAGTTGGCCGAAGCAATCGAACGCGGTGAGTGGGACACGTTGTTGCGTCGTCAACCGGTGAAGGCGGGCGATTTCATTTTCGTGCCGAGCGGGACGATCCATGCGATCGGGGAAGGAATCGTCATCCTCGAGACGCAACAGTCTTCAGACACGACGTATCGGGTATATGACTTTGACCGGACAGACGACGCAGGGAATGCACGTGAGCTCCATCTCGATCAAGCGATTGAAGTGACGACGGTACCGGATACACCGACAATCGTCCATCCGAAGACGAAAGACGTGACGGGCGGTACGGTTCAAACATTGATCGAGACGGACGAGTTCAACGTCTATCGAATGGACGTCACAGACGGATTCGTGCTCAGACCACTAGACCGCTTCCGTCTCATCAGTGTATTGAACGGAGAGGGGACGTTGGACGGGGTCCCGCTCGAGAAGGGCGACCATCTCGTCGTGACGGTGAGCGACAAACCGCGCGTCGTGGCGGGTAGCATGGAGTTAATTGTAAGCGATTGCAATCTAAAGTGAGTAGGAAACCACACTAGAAAGGAGAGCTACATATGTTTGGAGCGATTGAATTGGGAGGAACGAAAATCGTCTGTGGCATCGGGACGGAGACAGGGGACGTCATCCGTCACGCATCCATCCCGACGACGGACCCGGAAGAGACGATGGCAAACGTGTTCGAGTTCTTTGAAGGAGAAACGATCGAGGCGCTCGGCGTCGGCACGTTCGGTCCGGTCGACTTGAATCCGTCGAGTGAGACGTATGGATGCATCACGACGACACCGAAAATAAAGTGGGCGAACTATCCACTCTATGACGTGTTGAAGGCACATTTTCAAGTTCCAATCGTGCTCGATACCGACGTGAACGGAGCGGCATTCGGGGAGATGACGTTTGGCGGGGCGACGGATGTCTCGAGTTGTCTCTACATGACGGTCGGTACCGGAATCGGAGCGGGTGCCGTGATTGACGGGGAACTCGTCCACGGGATGGGGCATCCGGAGATGGGACACATGATGGTCCGTCGTCACCCGGATGATCTGTCGAACGGCGTCTGTCCGTATCACGGAGACTGTCTTGAAGGATTGGCATCCGGTCCTGCCATCGAGGCGAGACATGGCAAGAAGGCGCACTTGCTCGACCCAAGCGACCCGGCGTGGGATATCGAGGCGGATTATTTGGCACAGGCGCTCGTCAACATCGCCCTCATTCTCGCCCCGGAGCGGATGATTCTCGGCGGTGGTGTCATGAAGCAGTCGCACCTGTTCCCGAAAGTGCGTGAAGCGTTTCGACAGAAGATGAACGGCTATATTCAAAATCCGTATGTGAATGAGTTAGAGACGTATATCGTCCCACCGACACTCGGTGATTTCGCCGGATTAAAGGGAGCGCTCGCCCTCGCCATCAAGAAAGGAGATGTCGTCCATGCCGGGCGTTGATGTGTCGGTCCGTGAGTTAGAGGCTTACCGCTCGAGTGTCACGATGCCGGACGACTTTGATCGATTCTGGGAGCGAGAACTCGAGACATTACGAGAGATTCCGATGCAGATTGAGCGGAATCCGATCCCCGCTTACGTCCGAAACGTCGAGATGGAAGACATCCGTTACTTGTCGCATGGGGCGCTCGTACATAAGGCGACGTTCATCAAACCGACAACGATTGACCACTCGCTTCCCGTCGTCGTCCTCTATCACGGGTATAACTGGAATACGCATGAACCTCACATCGCCATGAAGTATGTCGTACAAGGGATGGCCGTGCTGCTCGTCGAGACACGAGACCAAGGAATGGACCCGGAGCAGTCGTTGCTCATGCCTCTCGGTGGTGCAGCCGGATGGATGACGCGAGGGATTTTCAAGAAAGAGACGTATTATTATACGCGGGTCATGCTGGACGCGGTCCGTGCGCTCGATGTCGCCCTCATGCTGTCAGGTGCGAAATCAGCGATCGTCGAAGGGGGGAGCCAGGGTGGTGGCATCGCCCTCGGAGTCAGCGCCTTGCATCCGAAAGTGAAGGCTGCCTTGGTCGACATCCCATTCCTTTGTGATATGCCACGAGGGGTCGAGCTCGCGACGGACGGTCCGTACTTAGAAATCTCGCACTACTTCAAAGTACACGATCCTCTTCACGAGTCGGAAGCGAGATTGTACGACACGCTTCGTTATGTCGACGGGATTAATTTTGCGAGACGCATCACCTGTCCCGTCATGGTCGGGGTCGGTCTCTTAGATGAGGTCTGCCCTCCGTCGACAGGATATGCGTTGTTCCGTGAACTTTCCGGTGAGAAGGCGTTCCGTGTCTATCCGGAATATGGACACGGCCTCTCGAGCCGCCACGAGGAAGAAAAACTGAAGTTCATCGCCCCGTTATTGTGAGTACTCCGTCATTTTGACGGAGTTTTTTTCATTCTGGGTGAACAAGTCAGACTTCATTGACATATTGGGACGAAGGAACTAGTTATTCATGCAGACAAACGTAAGACGGGATGCTCTATTCTTAAAATGAAAATAATTTTCAATAAATTCCATAAAAGTAAAATGATTATTTTTACCTATCACCCTCTATGCTATGTTCTTTTTGTAAGCGGTTACTTTTTTAGAAGAGGGAGTGAATGGGATGAACAAACGTAACGTAGTTGGTACGGCACTTAGCCTCACGTTGGTGGGAAGTTTATTACCGATGCAAGGAGCGGCAGCTGAAGAGGTGATGAAAGTCATCGATGCCTCTGGTGATGAGATGCGTGTCGGGGGCATCAACAAACTCGCGAACCAGCAGCAACTCATCATCTTCAACGATCAGTTCAGCTACTACACGGAGACGAACCCGGCGAGTACGGAAGTCGTGCTAGAGAAAGTCGGGATCAATACGTACACGGTAGCGGAGAAACGAGGCGGGAACAGTCCAATCCCAGAGAACGGTCTCGTCATGTCGACAGGGAAAGACACGACGGAAGCGGTCGCTTCGTTCTTGCGTCAGCTCGAAGTCGGGGAGCGCATCATGCTCGAGGAGCCGGTCGTCAAACAAGAAGAACGCAGGGCGAACGCCGTCGACCCGACGCGAACGTCGAATCCGGACGGGGCACCGTTCGATGGATTCCGCGGGCCGGACCAGTTGATCGTCTATACGCCTGCGTTCGGGGAGTCGACGAAGACGAACGTATATGGCTATGAGATCACGGTCGAAGATGGCTATGTGACGAAGCTTGGGGGCGGGAATTCAAGCATCCCAGATAACGGATTCGTCGTCAGTGGCCATGGTGTCAGCTCGGCATTCCTTTCAGGGAACAGCATCATCGGGGCGAAAGTCGACGTGACGAACGGGGTCGTCACGATTACACAGGATGTGGACAGCTATGCGTTCCAAAGTGAGAAAGCGATTGAGAAGGCTGAACAGTCGATTGCAAAAGCGCGGGCGGAATGGATTGACGTCCCGCTCGACTTGGCGGACGAGGCGCTCCGTTCCGCTCGGACATATTTAGATCAGGCGAATGGGGAGTCAGACCCGGTCATCGCCTTAGACGCGGTAAGGCAAGCGACGCAGCGTGCGTATGATGCCTATTATTACTCCATCGACTCCGGTGTCGCCGAGCAGCGTGCGGTGTGGCATCGTCCGAAAGAATCGACGTTAGCAGGCGTCGAGACCGTCTTAGATCGAATGGAAAAGGCCGGGTTCAATGCGGTCTATCTCGAGACGACGTTCTGGGGATACCCGATCTATCCGAGTGCGGTCCAGGAACAGTATGGACTTCCCACCCAGCACCCGAACTTCAAAAACGGTGATTTCGGTGAGCACGGCACCGACATTCTCGCCGCCTATATCGCGGAAGCGAAAGAGCGAGGCATGACGGTTCACGCATGGACGGACGGATTCATGGTCGGGGAAGCGAGCTTAGGTGTCCCGTCTCAGTTCAAACAATATCCGGAATGGGCGGCCGTACAACGGACGAATACGACCGGACAGCCGGCGCCGGACACGTCGAGCCGCTATTACTGGCTAGATATCATGCAGCCTGAAGTGCAAGACTATATGCTCGCGCTCTATGAGGAGATGGAATCGACTTACGACATCAAAGGGTTGAATATCGATTACATGCGACTCCCGCATCATGGTTTTGACAAAGCGTATGGATTTAGCGAACCGACGCGGGCGCTCTATGAGCAAGTGAGCGGCATCGATCCGGTTGATTTGAAGAAGGATACGCCGGAATGGGAGGCGTTCCAAACATGGGTACGCGAACGGGAGAATGAATTCGTCGACAAGTTACATGACGTCTCCAAACAAAATAATTCGAAGTTCATGCTGACGGCGACGCCAGAACCAGGAGCGGAAGAAGTGTATATCAGTGACTGGAAAGAAGACATCGATGCCGTCATCCCACAAGCATACGGACATGACTTCAATAGCATTCAAAAGACGGTTCAGGCGAGTAAAAAGCTGATGCCGGAAGGAACGATGTACTTCACAGGGATCTATTCGTTCTATCACCACTTAAGCGAGGGGGCGGCGGTGGATGATGTTCTGTCGGCGAAGTTTGGCACATCGGGTGTGAACATGTTCGCATTCGGTCAAGCGAGCGCCCCGTCCGTCGATGCGCTAGGGAAAGGTCCTTGGCGCGAGACGGCCGTCAACCCAGGGGAAGAGCCGCTCCTCGCCATCGAAGCCTTGTTGAAAGACACGCGCCGCGAGATGAACAGTCTGTATATGCCAAAAGGGGCGATGGATAAAAAAGCTGGTCGTGCTCTCGCCAAAGAGATCCAGCGTCTTGAGAAGGCAGCGAGAAAACAGTCGCTCACCATTGAGGATGTTCAACGAATCGAACAGTCGTTAGATGTCATGAAAACAAACACTCAACTCGAGCCGGTGTTATATGACCGTTTACAGTCACGAACGGCTGACATGAAACAATGGTTACAATACGCCATCGACCGTCAAGGGTTCTAACCGTTGGACTCGTCTCTGAAAAAGGGGCGAGTTTTCATTTAGAAAATTATTTTCATTTTGATTTTAGTATTGCAAATAGATTTCTTAAACGTTATGATGGATTTGTGAAAACGCTTTCTATTTTATCTCGGGGAGGAAATGAAAGATGAAAAAACGTACGAAACAACTTGCGGCGAGCGCATCGATCGCTGCCTTGTCAGTCGGCTTGATGGCTTGTAGCAATGAAGAGTCTGGTAGCAGTTCGGCATCGAGTGACGGGGAACTGTCAGGGAAAGTGACGATGTGGACAGCCTCACTCGCAGGGGAGCCATTCGATTCGTATTTTGACGAGATTGAAAAAGAGTTTGAAGAGATGCATCCAGACGTGGATGTCGTCATCGAAGACGTGCCACAAAATGAAATGGAGCAAAAAGTACTGACGTCGTTGACGGGTAGTGACGTCCCAGACGTCGTCAACTTGAACCCACACTATATGTCGAACATCGCGGCACAAGGTGGATTGCTCGAACTCGACGACATGTTGTCTGAAGAAGCGAAAACGGCTTATGTGGATGGTCCATACAAGTCTGGTATGTTCGAAGACAAACTGTACGCACTTCCTTGGTATTTGACGACGACCGTCTCTTGGTACAACGGGGACCACTTCGAACAAGCAGGCATCAAAGAAGTCCCGACTTCGACGGAAGGCATTTACGAAGCGTCGAAAATGTTGACGGACAAGACGGGTAAACCGGCGTTCTATCCGGTCATCAATGACGGAAACGCCATCATGGAGAAGATGGTCTCCATCGCGGGTGAACCGATTGTCGAAGATGGAAAAGCGACGTTCGCTGACAATGCGGACATCATCAACTATTTCGAGACGATGCAAAAAATGTATGACGAAGGGTTGATCCCGCAAGAAGCGGCTGAAGGATCAATCAAGACAGGACAAGAACTCTACATGGCGGGCAACACGTCATTACTCGAAGGTGGCGTCACATTCCTCGGACCGGTCGAGAGCGGCGCACCGGACATTTATGAAGTCTCAAAAGCAGGACAGCCGCTTGAAGCATCAGACGCACCGGTCAACGTTGCAGTCATGAACTTCGCCGTACCGGCGAAGACGAAGAATAAAGAGGCAGCGGTCGCATTCGCCGAGTTTGTCACAAATGCCGACAATCAGCTCGAATTCGCGAAGACGGCAGGAACGGTCCTCCCATCGACGAAAGCGTCACTCGAGGATGACTACTTCACGAATCCGGGAGACTCACCGAAAGCGCTCGGGATGATGCAAGCTTCAAAATCACTCGAACGTGCCGAAGTTCTCGTCCCACCGACAGAGAACAGTGCAGAACTACGTGAAGCGACGAAGAATATCTTCGTTCAAAACTTACAAGGAAAAATGTCAGGTAAAGAAGCAGTAGAAGCACTTGCGAAAGCTTGGGATGACGCGTTTGAGAAATCTGGAGAGAGCGTGACGTTCTAAACGTTGAGAGCTGAATCAAAAGGAGACCCCTCTTTTGATTCAGCTCGTTTTATTGGAAGGAGACCATAAGATGAATAAAGAGAATATAGCACTCCCTGTATCGACCACGAAAACGAAGGTCGTCAGACGGAAGAAGAAAAACCTCCTCACCCCTTGGCTGTTCCTACTCCCATCGATCGTTGTGCTCGGCACGTTCCTCGTCATTCCGATCGTCGAGGCGTTCCACTGGAGTTTGTTGGACTATAAAATCATTGCGGGGACTGGAGAGTTCGTCGGACTCGCCAACTTCAAAGAGATTTTTACAGATACGTCGTTCTGGCTTGCCTTATGGAATACGATTTTATTTTTGATCATCGTCCTTCCATTAAATATCTTTTTGCCAATGATTTTAGCAGTTCTCGTCAATCAGGCCATCAAAGGTGTCTCGACGTTCCGCATCCTGTATTACTTGCCGGTCGTCACGCCGATGGTCGTCGCCGCGCTCATGTGGAAGATGCTTTACTCACAGAGCGGTCCGGTCTCGTCGATCTTCGTATCGCTTGGCCTGTTTGACAATCCGACAAACTTACTCGTCCAAAGCTCGACCGCTCTCGTCGCCGTATCCGCGATTACCGTGTGGAAAGGCTTGGGCTACTACATGATCATCTATTTGGCAGGACTTCAGTCGATCTCGAAAGACGTCTATGAATCGGCCGAGATTGACGGAGCGAACGCCTTCCAAAAATTCTGGCGTATCACCGTACCGATGCTCACACCATCTGTCACTCTCGTATCGGTCATGACGATCATAGCCGGAATGAAAGTGTTCGAAGAAATCGCCTTGACGACAGGTGGCGGTCCGGCTGGCGCGACCACCACGCTCGTCATGTACATCTACAACAAGTTCATGTCACTGGACGTCAGTATCGCATCCGCCGCTGGTGTCGTCCTGCTCCTTCTCGCAATCGGCGCTTCATTGCTTCAGATGAAGTTGACGAGTTCGCGAGAAGAAGATTTACGGGCATAAAGGAGAAGTGAAGATGAAACGTAAACAAACGACACAAAAAATCATGTTGTATCTATTGATGATTTTCATTTCGGTCATCACGGTTGGACCGTTCCTCATCACGTTGTTCATGGCACTCAAGTCGCCAGGGGAAAGCATTTACGGGACGGTCTATCCGACAGACCCGACACTTGCGAACTTCACCGATTCGTTCTCGAAAGCGAACTTCGGGCTCTACTTTTTGAATACGTTCATCGTGACGGCGATCGCCATCCCGTTGAACTTGCTCTTCTGTAGTTTGGCGGCATATCCGCTCGCACGGATGGACTTCCGGGGAAGAGGCGTCGTCCTCTCGCTCATCATCGCGACGATGATGGTCCCGTTCCAACTGTACATGGCACCCCTCTTCCAACTCGCGGGCGAGCTCGGTCTACGCAACTCTTACATCGGTCTCGTCGTGATGCAGGTGGCGACGGCGTTCGGGATTTACTTGATGCGCCAGGCTTACTTACGTATCCCGAAAGAGCTTGAAGAGTCAGCTTACTTGGACGGGGCGAACCGCTTCCAAGTCTGGTATCGTGTGGCGTTGCCGCTCGTCAAACCGACACTCGTCACGTTGGCGATCTTCACGTTCATGGGGACGTGGGGTGACTACTTGTGGCCACTCCTCAACTCGACGGAGAGTAGCATGTACACCCTCTCAATCGGATTGGCGCAACTGTCACAAAACTTCGATGGCTCGAACTTGAAATTGATTAGTGCGGCATCGATCTTGACAACGATCCCGACATTGATTTTATTCATGGCGCTCCAAAAATACTTTATCTCCGGTGCGACAGATGGTGCCGTGAAAGGTTAAGAGAGAAAGGACGCGGAAGAGATGATTCACTACGCAGGACACGAAATCAAAGTAGTACGAGAAGTCGGGTGTGTTGTCGTTGGCGGCGGGACATCTGGCGTGACGGCAGCCTATACGGCAGCGAACGAAGGAATTGATACACTTCTCATTGAAAAGACGATCGCACTCGGGGGGACGCAGACGAACGCGCTCGTCTCTCCGATGATGCCGACACACGTACAGCCTCGGGGCGTCAACCGGCACATTCTAGACCGACTGGAAGAACGTGGCGTCAAAACGGACGATGGGACGACAAATTGTCGGTGGTTCAACGTCGAGACGCTCACCTCGGTGCTAGACGATTTGTTGGAACAGGTCGGATGTCAGGTGTTATACGATGCTGTCGTCATCGATGTGTTGAAAGACGAGGATACGATCACCCATCTGATCGTCCAGACATGTGCCGGCCTCGTCGCGATTCAAACGCAGACGGTCATCGATGCTTCAGCGGACGCCGTCGTCGCCCGTGTGTCGGGCATCCCGACATCTTCTGGGGATGAGAACGGACATAACCAACAGATGACGTTCCGTTTTGAGATGGGTGGTGTCGACCTCGCTCGTGTCCGGGACTATGTACTCGGACTCGGCGAAACGTTCTGTCAGATTGAGGACCCGGACTTTTTCGAAATCGTCATGGTCCCCGGGAAAGGGCATGTGCTCGAGGAGTTATTCCGGGACGGATTGGCAACAGGCGAACTCACGGTCGACGACCTGAAATACTTCCAAGGGTTCACACAACCGGGCAAACCGGGTGTCTTCTCTTTTAACTGTCCCCACATCCCTGGACTGACGGATACGACCAATCCGTTCGCCCGCTCTGAAGCGGTGCGGATCGGGCGACAGATGATGCAGCGTCTTAGCCGATTCTTGGTCCGTCATTTACCAGGATTTGAGTCGGCGTTCTTATTAAAAGAAGCGACACAGCTCGGCATCCGTGAGTCGTATCGAATTCAAGGGAAGTATGTGTTATCCGAGACGGACTATGCGAATCGGGCCCGTTTCCATGACGCGATCGCCAAAGGTGACTGGTACGTCGATGTGCATCGCGTCAAAGGGGATGAGGCGTTACCGAAGAAATATACGGCGGGTGAATATTATGAGATCCCGTACCGTGCCCTCATCGTGAACGAAGTGACGAATGTCATCTTCGCCGGACGACACATCTCGAGCACGTTCTTGATGCAAGCCTCCCTTCGGATTCAACCGACGTTACGAGACGTCGGGGAAGCGACGGGACTCGCCGTCGCACTCGCATTGGAAACGAAAACGGCACTGAATGAACTCGACGGTGCGTTGATTCGGGAACGAATGGAGGTCCTCCAATGAAACAAGTACATGTATTGAATCATACGCATTGGGACCGGGAATGGTATGAATCGTTCGAATCGTTCCGCTTCAAACTGACGGAAGGGCTGCGCTATGTCGTCGACCAGCTTCAGACTGGACAATTCGATAACTTCTTCTTAGACGGACAGACGATCGTGCTCGACGATTACCGGGAAGTGGTCAGTGCGGACGAATATGAGCAGCTCGTCGAGTGGATCCGGGCAGGCAAAATCGAGGTCGGACCGTGGTACTTACTCGCCGACGAGTTTTTAGTGGCAGGAGAGTCGCTCATTCAAAACTTGAAGATCGGGACGAAGATGGCACGTGAACTGGGTTCGAAACATGATATCGGCTATTTGCCGGATACGTTCGGACATATCGGGCAGATGCCACAGATTCTAGAGCAGTTCGGGATCGGTCATGCCATCCTCTGGCGTGGCGCCGTATCGGATTCATTCGAGAATACATGGATTGCGCCGAACGGGTCGCACATCAAGACGTTCGTCCTGCCTTTGTTCGAAGGCTATTATCAGACGTTCCTAAAGCACGAGGCATTTCAAAAAGAGATGGATGACTATTTGACACGTAACGAACCGTTCGTGAAAAGCGGTCATTATCTGGTCATGAACGGAGCCGACCATACGTTTACGGCACCTGACATCAAGGACCGGCTCGATGCTATCGATTTGCCGATCCGTCAATCACTCATGTCTGACTACATGGACGCGGTGGCGACACATCGTCCGACCGCCACGATACACGGTGAACAGCGGGACCCATCGAAAATCTTCATCCTACCAGGTGTTCTCTCGACAAGGACGTATCTGAAGCGTGACAATCAACTCGTTGAAGATGAAGCGCTCAACACACTCGGATTTTTGAACGCATTCCTCGGCACGGAGACACGAAACGATTCATTCCGAGAGTATGTGTGGAAACTGATTTTACAAAACCAGCCACACGACAGTATCTGCGGATGTAGCATCGATGCCGTCCATGACGAGATGGAGACACGTACGGCACGTGCACTCGCGGCCATGAGACAGTTCGAACAGACGCAGCTCGACAAGCATTATCCGGCACCGTATTTTGGTGAAGGCTATAACAATCAGCTCGTGGTGATCTCGACCGTTCCCATCGAGCGGAAGCTCCCGGTGGAAACGACGATTCGCATCCCGAAACGACTCGACCTCGGACAGATCCGCCTCAGCATGAACGGGCGACCGATTGAAATCGACGTCTTGCGCCGAGAAGAGAAGGAAGTGTTTCTACGACACATTTTGGCAGAGCCGCATTACGATGAGTATGTCGAGTATGACGTCGTCTTTTCGATCCCGATCGAAGGGGCAGGAGCCTATGTGTGCGAGATTGAACGGATTGAAGGAGAAGTCGCACGGCCCGACCGAACAGATGACGCTATCGAGAATGCGTTCGTCAAAGTCGAAGTGAGCGGCAATGACCTGACAATCACCGATGTAGCGAGCGGGAAACGCTATCCAGGGCAGCATGTCTTCTATTCGAGTCTCGATGCAGGAGACACATATAACTATTCACCGCCACGAGAAGACCGTTTGACGCAAGCGACACTACGCCATGCCACGGTGGAGCGTGGTCAAGCCCATCAAACGATGCGTCTCGAATATGCGTTGACGGTCCCAACTTCTTTGGATGATTCACGTCAAACAGGAAGCGAACAGATGGTGACGATGCCGATCACGACGACGGTCACACTTTACGAACACGACCCGCTCATCCGCTTCAAGACGACGGTAGATAACAAGGCACAAGACCACAAGCTCCGTGTCGCCTTTGATGTTGGAACGTGCGAAGTCACGACAGCGGACACGGCGTTTGATTGGAACGAACGGGAGACGATGCGGGACAAGCGATTTGATGCCGGGAAAAATGAAGAGTGCGTCATGGCGCAAGCACCGACGTATTCGTTCGTTCAGGCGAATGCGCACACCCTCGTCCATCGCGGTTTGCAAGAATACGAAGTGAGCACATATGACGGCCGAGACGTCGTGGAGCTGACGATGCTCCGAGCGGTCGGCTGGCTGTCACGACGGGACTTGCGCACGCGAGGAAACGGGGCTGGACCAGGATTTGAAGTGCCGGGTGCACAATGTCTGCGAACCGACACGTTCGAATATGGACTCTTGCTGAATCGGGAGAAGGAGTCGGCGACACACATCACGAGTTTCCGTCGACGACCGATTGTGCATCAAACACGCGCAGCGAAACCGAGACATTGGTTCACGATGACAGGTGGCGTATTCTCGAGTGTGACAGGAATTGAACCGAATGTGAGTGAGATTCGTCTATTCAATCCGACGACGGAGCGTGTTTCGGTTACCATGACGTTCGAACAACAGGTAACATTAGAGAGAGTAACGTTAACAGGAGACGTCATCGAACGAGTGGGCGAAACGTTCACGGTCCGACCGAAAGACATCGTGACGATCCGGGTGACGAGCGAAGAGAAATAGACTTTAACGAAGAAGGTGACAAAGATGAGAAAATTCGTAGCGCTCGACATTGGCGGGTCGTTTATCAAGTACGGTGTGTTGACGGAAGATGCGATTTTTATCGAAAAGCACGAGAGTATGACCGAGGCCAATCAGGGCGGGGCTCACATTTTAGAGAAGGTGACGGGATTCATCCGTGACTTGCAGACGCGTCATGACGTGCAAGGAATCTGCATCTCGACGGCAGGACAAGTCGATTCGAAAGAAGGAGTCGTCGTCTATGCTTCGAAGTTGATTCCGGCTTACACAGGCACTCGATTAAAAGAAACGTTAGAGGCGACGTTCAGTCTGCCGGTCGAGGTCGAAAATGATGTGAACTGTGCCGGACTGGCCGAGTCATGGATTGGGAGCGGCAAAGGGGCGAAAAGCTTATTTTGCCTGACAATCGGAACAGGAATCGGAGGCAGTTACATTCTCGACAACAAGCTCCATACGGGACATAGCTTCAGTGGGGGCGAGATCGGATACATCCCAATCGAAGGATATGCGTTCGAAGAATTGGCGTCTACCCGTGTCCTCATCGAACGTGTCGAGGCGAGAACGGAACAGACGGGACTGAACGGGAAAGACGTGTTCGAGATGGCACATGCGGGCAATCCGATCGCCATCGAAGAAATCGACCGCCTCGTCTATTACCTGTCAAAAGGGATCGCAACGGTGACGTATATGATGAACCCAGAAAAAATCATCATCGGTGGCGGGATCACGGCGCAAAAAGACTATCTGTATCCTCGCATCATGAAGCAACTGGCTGTCGACATCATCCCGGCCATCTTGGAGAAGACGACGATCGAGATTGCCCGCAACTTGAACAACGCGGGCATGATCGGGGCGCTTCGTCACTTCTTGCTCCAGGAATCGATGCGACCGCTCCGGAGCATCACGACGATCATCGAGTCGAACCATCATCGTTTCACGAAGCGGGAACAGCTCGTCGCCGACTTTATCATCCAGAACCTTGAGGCCGTTCCGAACAAGACGATCACGGAGATGTCTCGTCAGATCAACGTTTCGGAAGCGACGATCACCCGTTTTTGTCAAAAGCTCGAATTCGGGTCATATAACAAATTGCGCCTACTGGCCAAAGAAGCTACCGTCAGCAATCGCTACTACGGTCCCTCGAATATCGACGGGCTCGATGATATCAATGAAGCGTACTTCATGATGATAAAGAAATACGAGTCGTTGTACGACCAAAAAGCGATAAATCGACTGAAGGAAGTGCTTGAATCAACGAACCAGGTCGTCTTATACGCGACAGATGAGTGGTCACCGCTCTTACCCGCCATCAAGACGAAACTCCTCGAGTTCGGCGTCATGACGGACGGATTCTCGGGCGCCCAAGCGATTCAATTGTCGAAACGGGCGATTCGTCCAGAGACACTCGTCATCGGGCTCAGTCGCGATGGCTACAGTGAGGAGGTCATCGACGGATTGACACACGCGAAACGGATTGGTGCCGTCACGGTCGGTCTATCGACACAGAGCGATTCGCCACTCTTCTCAGTCTCCGATGTCCGCTTGACCGTCGCTTCGACAGAAAACGCGAATGTGACCTCCATTCGGGAAGTGGCCCTCTTTTATCTATTAGATGTCATCACGCACACGGTTCGGGTGGAAGAGCCGAGCAGTGAGACGATTTGAGGTGTGACGATGAAAATCGTATATGTACCGATTGATGAACGACCATGCAATGTCGATGTGGTGCAGCGCATTGTCGGGGTGACCGACGAGGTGACGCTGCTCACGCCACCCGATCATTTATATGGATACAAAAAAGAAGCAGCCGACCAATTGGGGATGCGGGAGTGGGTGCGCAGTGTCAACGACTGCGACGCTCTCGTCCTCAGTGCGGACATGCTTTGCTATGGCGGGCTATTGCCGTCACGCCTTCATCACATGACAGACTCGGATCGAGATACCTTCATCGAGTGGATCCGGACACTTCGGAGTGAGACGAAGGCACCGCTCTATGTCGCGACGATGATTATGCGCACGCCGAAGTATAGTTCGGATGACGAAGAACCTGACTATTATGGACAATTTGGTGCGGAAATCTATCGACGCGCCTGGCTGCAGGACCGTGAGGAACGGGACGGGTTGACCATGGAGGAACAGGACGAACTCGCGAACTTGAATGAGTTGATTCCGACTGAGTATGTTGTGGATTACGAGACGAGACGTGCCTTCAACCGATCCATCAACGAGGCGATGATTCAACTCGTTGAGGACGGGGTCATCGAACGATTGTTCATCCCGCAAGACGATAGTGCCGAATACGGCTATACGTCGATTGACCAAGCAGACGTATTACGACAAATTCAAGAGCAGCGTGTCTTCACGAACGTCCATATGTATCCGGGAGCGGACGAAGTGGGCGCCACGATGGTCGCTCGAGCCTTTTTGGATAAGCGAGGAACAAAGCCGCGTGTGTATCCGATATGGAGTAGTGTCCTCGGTCCGACGTTGATCCCGATGTATGAGGACCGACCGTTCATCGAAAGTATGTATGCCCATCTGGACGCGATTGGACTACACCTCGTGGAGACGATGGAAGAGGCGGATCTTGTTCTGGCTTATAACGTACCGGGACGCACGATGCAGGAATCGTGGGATCAAGACGAACGAGATGTGACGTACACGAGTTTTCGTCACATGCGTCAATTCGTCACCAAGATCGAATCTGCGCGTACGCAAGGGAAACGCGTCATCGTCGCCGACAGCGCCTATGCCAACGGTGGGGATCAGGAGTTGATCATGTGGCTCGATGAGTTGAATCTTCTCGAACAGTTAGACTCTTATAAAGGTTGGAACACGAATGGGAATACGCTCGGGACGACGCTTGCGCAAGGGGTGTTTGCTCAAGTCGGAAAACGAGAACGGATTCGTGAGAACGTCCTCTATCACGTGCTTGACGATTTCGTCTATCAAGCGAAAGTTCGGATGAAGATGACGAATATCGTGTTACCAGAGTATGGAGCCAGCTATTTCGATTTAGGCGGACATGCTGTAGCGATTTCGCAAGAGCGCAATCAGATGATGACGGAAGTGGCGCGACATGTGCTCCGTCATTCATTCCAAGAATCATGGACATTCAACACATCGGCACCATGGAACCGTATGTTTGAGTGCCGATTAGAGTTTGGAGGAACAACCCAATGATTGAACGATTAAGAAATCAGTTGATTGTGTCCTGTCAGGCACTCCCGGATGAACCACTCCACGGTTCGACCATCATGGCCCGCATGGCCATCGCCGCAAAAGAAGGTGGGGCGAGTGGGATTCGTGCGAACGGAATCGAAGATATTCAGGCGATTCAAGCTGTCGTTGATTTACCAATCATCGGAATCATCAAACGGGAATACGTTGGTTCTGATGTCTACATCACACCGACGATAGAAGAAGTCGATGCACTCGTATCTGCAGGTGTTGACTTGATTGCCCTCGATGCGACAAACCGTGATCGACCGGACGGCTCAACGATTGCGACATTCTTCCCGCTATTAAAAGAGAAGTATCCGAATCAATGCTTTATGGCAGATTGCGCCACACTAGAAGATGCGGTCCGTGCTGAACTGTTAGGATTCGACGTCGTCGCACCGACTCTTTTCGGGTATACCGCGGAGACGGCTGGGAAGAAAGTGTATGAAGGTGATTTTCAATTTTTAAGGGAGATGGTGCAAATCGTCTCGATTCCTGTCATTGCAGAAGGGAATGTGATCACACCGGAACACGCGCGACGTGTCCTTGAAATTGGGGCACATGCGGTCGTCGTCGGTGGCGCCATCACAAGACCGCAACAGATTGCGAAGCGGTTTGTGGAAGGGATTTCAATGTGAACTGAAACATGTAAAGAATAGGTTGGGTGGTGGACAGGATATTGTCGATTGCCCAGGCTATTTTTTTATATGATCAAACAAAAGCAAAAGCGCTTTCGGTCATTTCAGACATGCTATACTAAAAGAAAATGACAGGAATAGGTGGAATGGTCATGGGGAACACAACACCACGCAACTCCAAATGGATGAGATCCTATAATCGGGCGCTCATCCTTCGGCTCATCCGGCTCCATCAGCCGGTGTCCCGCGTTGAGCTCGCCAAGAAGACGAGTTTGACA
Organism: Exiguobacterium sp. s129; assembly: GCF_018617585.1. Lineage (GTDB taxonomy): Bacteria > Bacillota > Bacilli > Exiguobacteriales > Exiguobacteriaceae > Exiguobacterium > Exiguobacterium aestuarii_A. The sequence continues at coordinate 124,643 of NZ_JACSKL010000001.1, read as the reverse complement.
AAGCCGACAATCTCAAACATCGTCAACGAACTAAAAGAAGAAGGACTGATCAATGAGCGGGAGCTCGGTGTCTCGAGTGGGGGACGACGCCCGATCATGCTCGAGCTCGCGGCGAGCGACCGTTTCGTCATCGGCATCGATGCGACACAGCGGAAGCTGCATGGGGTCGTCACGAACATCCATGGGGAACTGCTCGACGAGGCATGGCATGACGAACGGTTCGACACGAACGAAGAGTTCATCGACGCCATCGTCGCGCTCTACATAACGTTGAACGACCGCACGAAAGGGGACGTCATCGGACTCGGTGTCTCTGTCCACGGGATGGTCGAGGCAGGTGACGGGGTCGTCTTGTTCGCGCCACGTTTTCACTTGCACGACATCCCGCTCAAGCGCGAACTCGAGAAACGACTCGGTCAGCACGTCTTCGTCGAGAACGACGTACGGACGCTCGCTCTCGGCGAACTGTATTTTGGGGAAGCCATCGGCATCGAGGAGTTCTTTTATGTGTATGCCGGGTACGGGATCGGGGGAGCGTATGTCCACGCAGGCGAGTTGATCGATGGGGAGCATCATATCGCCGGTGAGATCGGACATATGCGCATCATGCTCGACGGACCGATTTGTTCATGCGGCAACCGGGGCTGTTTAGAGGCGGTCGCAGGTGAGCGTGCCATCTTGAACGAGGCCCGTCAACTCGCACATGATCTGACGCTCGACGATCTTCGTGATTCCGTAAGCTCGAATCAAGACGTTCAAAAGCTGTATGAACGTGCCGGTGAATATATCGGCATCGCCACGCTCAATATGATCCATCTGTTGAATCCGGGTCGTATTCTTCTCGGGGGACCACTCTTCAACTATGCGCCGGACGTCGTGACGAACATCCAGGAGCGTGTCGCCCAGACGGCGCTCACCCTCGATGCCCGTCAGACCGACATCCGTGTCGTCCCGTGGAATGTTAGCCAAGGGGCACTCGGGGCCGCGGCACTCATCACGAACGAGATGTTCGGTGAAATCCAATGAAACAACGAGTCGTCTTTCTCTTGCAGAAAGGCGATTTTTCATTTCTTCATAAGAAAGCGTTTACAACATAAACAAGGGCATGCTATAGTCTATGTGTAGTTAGATAATAAATTTAATTTACTAAGTAAGGGGTGACACTCTCAACGACACGTTTGGAGGGGTAGCGATGCAAAAAGAGACACCATTGAAAGACCAGTTCCACGCGATCTTCGGTCGCTACGGGGCGACCCGATTGTTCGCACGACACGACTTCGCCTTCGACGAAATGGAAGCGTTCACAGGCGAGGAGACGAGCATGATCATCACGCGCTCTAGACGCGACGGCATCTTTCGTCTCTATGACGAGGAGACGCGTGACATCCGATTATTCCGGGCATCGACGCTCTCTCGTGACGTGTCGTTCAACGACATGGACGGCTTGTTCGAACTGTTGCTCTGGCGATTGAAAGAACAAGACGCATTGCCGTTCGGGGCGGACCTTTACGTCGTCGGCCCATACATAGACGGACCGAAGCTCGATTTGGAACTGATCACGTACACGTTGACACGGCTCGGGGATCGCCCGATGCCAGACCATCTTATTCGGGAGTTATGCCATCGTATCGTGGCGTGACAACACATTCAAAGGAGAATGAACATGAAAAAAACGACGATTGCACTCGCATCATCTGTCTTAATGCTCTCATCTTTACTCGCTGCGTGCGGCGATGACGAACAAGCGGCGGCGACAACGGAAGACGGCAAGCCGGTCATCACATGGTGGGGCTGGGCGCCACAACCTGAAGTCGGGGAAGAAATAGCGAAGGCGTTCAACGAATCGCAAGACGACTACGTCGTCAAATTCAAGCGTCTCGAAGATTACGAGCAACAGCTCCAAGTCGCGATGCTCGGCGGTGACGGTCCGGACATCATCGGTCTCAAAGAGCCGATGATCCCACAATACAAGGATCGCCTCGTGCCAGCGAAAGACTATATGGACAAAGCGGCCGGCGAAGGCTGGAAAGAAAAATTGATCGAGCTCGGCATCGAACAGACGACGGTCGAAGGCGAACAGTACGCGGTACCAGTCGGCTTCACAGGACAGGCATACCTCATGTACAACAAGACGCTCCTCGACAAATACGGCGTGACACCGCCGAAGACATATGACGAGACGGTCGCGGCAATCGACAAGATCAACGCCTCAGGCGACAAAGTCATCCCGATGCAACTCGGTGCGAAAGACGCATGGGTCGGCGTCGACGTCTTCAATGTCTTGAGTCATCAGGTCGCACCAGGCTATATCCAGGACGTGCTCGCCGGTGACGCGAAGTGGACGGACAAAGAGATGGTCGAGACGGCTGAACTTTGGCAACAACTATACGAAGACAAAGTGTTCCAAGAAGGGGCATTGGGTCTCGCGACATACATGGACGGCATGAACAATTTCTTCGACAAGAAAGCCGCGATGTGGATCATCGGTTCATGGGAAGCCCACTCGATGACGACGGTCGAGAAGCGCGACAAGTGGAACAACTTCGAAGACGAGATCGGCTTCGTCCCGATGCCTAACCTTGCAGGTGGCACAGAACAACCGGTCATCGCATCGATCGACATGGCACTCGGTGTCAACAAAGAGTCGAAACAACAAGAAGGTGCGGCTGCCTTCATCGCTTATATGACGCAAGGCGAAGGACAAGCGCTCTACATGGAGAAGTTTGAGATGGCACCAGCTGTCAAAGACATCGAAGTGGCATACGAAGACAAGTTCACGAACGACGTCGAGCGTGAGTCTTACGAAATCTTGAACGAGACGGTGAAGAACGCTGTCGCGGGACGCGGAATCCGTGACCCGAAAGTGTACGACGCACTTGGGAAAGAACTTCAAAACATCGCTGCCGGACAAGATGCGAAAGAAGCACTCGCACGCATCCAGGCGATTGCGGACCAAGGTAAATAATCGAACGAGCGCCAGTAGCCAGACTCACTGGCGCTCGATTTTTTGAATCTGAAAGTGAGGGAACCTTATGCAACAAGCAACCGATTTGAACAAGTCCAAGCCGAAGCTCGCGTCGGTGCCACCGAGCGCGCCGAACCCGATCCGGAAGAAAGAGCGGATGAAGCAAAACTTGATCGGCTGGGCGTTCGTCGCCCCGACCGTCCTGTTCGTCATCGCCTTCATCTATTACGGGATCTTCTATAACGCTTATCACTCGCTCTTCTCGTGGGACGGGATCTCGTTTGAGAAAGTGTATGTCGGCTTCGAGAACTTCGCACGCATGTTCCAAGACCCGGAATTTTATAACGCGCTCAAGAATACGGGTATCTTCACGATCTTGACGGTCACGATTCAGGCGGGTCTCGGGCTCGTGTTGGCCTATTTGCTTCACACGAAAGGCGCGGGCCGGACGTTCTTCAAATCGGTGTTCTTCTTCCCGGTCGTCTTGAGCCCGGTCGTCCTCGGGGCGGCGTTCACGCAAATCTTTGACTTCCAGTTCGGCTACATCAACGAATTCCTTCGCATGATCGGACTCGGTGCTTTGGAGCAGAACTGGCTCGGCGACCAGGATGTCGCGCTCTACGCCATCATCTTGATTAACATCTTCCAGTGGACGGGCTCGTCGATGATCATGTACTACATGGCGATGCTCGCCATCGAACGGGAAGTGTTCGAGGCGGCCAATATTGACGGGGCCGGCTTCTGGCGCACGCTTTGGAGCGTCGTCTTCCCGAACTTGAAAGGAACGACGTTCACGCTGACAATCCTCGGGGTCATCGGTGGTCTGAAGACGTTCGATATCGTCTGGATCTCGACGCAAGGTGGACCGGGTAACTCGACGGAGGTCATCTCGACGTACTTGTTCCGGAAATCGATGCTTCATCAAGAGGTCGGATACGCTAGTGCTGTCGCCATCATCTTGCTCGCGATCGCACTCGGTATCACGTACTTCCAGATGCGTGTACAGAAGAAAATGGACTAAGGGGGAGTAGCTATGGAACTGCAAACGAAAAAAGGAAGATGGTTCACCAATATTGGTCTGTCACTCATGGCGGTCCTCTGGTTGTTCCCGATCTTCGTCATGTTCAAGGAAAGCTTACGTGTCAACGGCTTTGAAAACTATATCGCGACGCTTCAAAACCCGAACTTCCCACAGTTCGTCATCAACAGCTTCATCGTCGCCTTCTTTATGATTCTCATTTCGATCTCGCTTCTCGCTTTTGCGGCGTTTGGCTTCTCGAAGCTCCAGTTCGCTGGGAAGCGACTATTGTTCAATCTCGTCTTGGCAGGATTGATGCTACCGGTCGCCTCGCTCATCGTGCCGCTCTTCTTCACATTGCGTACGCTTGACGGGCTCAACAGCTATTGGGGATTGATTGGTGCCGAGATCGCCTTCTTCCTCCCGTTCGGGCTCATGCTCATCAAGAGCTACTTCGACGAATTGCCGAACGAATTAATGGAAGCGGCGCATATCGACGGGGCGTCGACGTTCCAAATCTTCTATAAAGTCATGATGCCGCTCGCCAAGCCGGCGCTCGCGACAGCGACGATCTACGCGTTCCTCAACTCGTGGAACGAGTACTTGATGGTCCTCACGTTCATGACGGACCCGGCCAAGCAGACGGTGACGATGGCACCGACCTTCTTCACGGAAGCGCTCGGCGGGGACCCTGGTAAACTGTACGCCTCGCTCGTCTTGATCAGCTTGCCGACGATGGTGTTTTATATCTTCTTCCAACGCTTCTTACAAAAAGGGATGACTTCGGGAGCGGTCAAATAATCGATTGAGGTGAACAGCATGTATTTAGGAGTAGATTACTATCCAGAACAGACGGACCGTGCGCTTTGGGATGAGGACGTCCGCTTGATGAAAGAGCTCGGCGTCAACGTCATCCGTATGGCCGAATTCGCCTGGACGATGATGGAGCCGGCAGACGGTGAGTTCGACTTCTCATTTTGGGACGAGGTCGTCGAGACGTTCGGCGAACACTTTGACATCGTCCTCGGCACACCGACGGCGACACCACCCGCATGGCTCATCGAGAAGTATCCGGACATCCTCCCGGTGACGAAAGACGGTGTCCGCATCAGTTTCGGTGCCCGTCGTCATTATACGGTCAACAGCCCCGTCTACCGCGAGTACTGTGAACGCATCACCCGCAAGATGGCGGAACGGTACGGTCGTCACCCACGCGTGATCGGCTGGCAGACGGACAACGAGTATGGACATGAACAGTCGGACCGTTCGTACGGCGACGTCGATCAAGTGGCGTTCCAGGAATGGCTGAAAGAACGTTACGAGACGCTCGACGCGCTCAACGCGGCTTGGGGGACCGTCTTCTGGAGCCATACATATACGGCATGGACACAGATTCCGGTTCCTCGCACCGTGTTCCAAGAACATAACCCGTCGCTTCTCGTCGATTTCGATCGTTTCTGTTCGGATGCGTATCGCGCGTTCAACAAACTCCAAGTCGACACGCTCCGTCCGCTCATCCACGAGGACGCGTTCATCACGCATAACCTGGTGTATAGCGACATGGCGATCAACCAGCAACAGATGGCTCAAGATCTCGACTACGTCTCGTTCGACAACTACCCGGTCTGGGGCGGATTGCCGGAGCCGAACCGTTTCGAGAAGACAGCGCACGATCATGATCTTTGCCGCTCGTCGAAACAAGGAAAAGGGTTCTGGGTGATGGAGCAGCTCAGTGGGGCACAAGGATGGAGCCGCATCGGCTACTTGCCGAGACCAGGACATATCCGTCTTTGGACACATCAAGCCGTCGCCCGTGGCGCCGAGGCAATCGTCTACTTCCGATTCCGTGCCGCTGACTTCGGGACAGAAGAGTTCTGTCATGGCATCATCGACCATGACGGAAAGCCGAAGCGGAAGTTCGAAGAGGTGAAGCACGTCATGTCAGAGCTTCACGCGCATGGCGACATGATCAACACGGCTGCGTATAAGTCAGACGTCGCCGTCTATTTCGACCAAGAGAACTTATGGGCGTGGACGCATCAACCGCACTCGGACGCGTTCAACTTCAAACAAGAGTTCGTCCGCTTCTATGGTGCGGCCGTCCGTCAAGGCGTCAACACGGACATCGTCTTCCCGGGTGATGCGCTCGACTCGTATAAACTCGTCATCGTCCCGCTCTATTTCCTCGGGAATGACGTGTTCGACGAGACGCTCATCGACTATATCGAGAATGGTGGGAACGTCATCTTCACGTACCGAACTGGCGTGAAAGACCCAATCAACCGTTGCCACAACTTGACGCTCCCAGGAAAGTTCGCCGAATATGTCGGGATCGAGATTGACGAGTATGAGAGCTTACAAGCCGTCCAGTCGAACGAGGTCCGCCTCGGCGACCAAGTGTCTGAGGCGAACATCTGGTGCGACTTGATTACACCAAAGGGTGCCGAGGTGTTAGCGACTTACGGGCAGGCGTTCTATAAAGGGACGGCGGCGATCACGCGCCACACGTATAAAGGCGACGTGACGTATATTGGCTCATCGGTCGACGACGCGATGCTCGACACAGTCTATCACGAGGCACTCACACGCGCCGGCATTGACGCGCACCGACTCCCGGACGATGTCGAGAAAGTCGACCGTCACGGGAACGGGCAGTTGATCCGTTTCTATATGAACCATTCGACCGAGGTCACGTCATCCGTCGAACTTGACGACATGTGGCAGACGCTAGACGGGGAGACGGTGACGGGCAGGCTCGAACTCGAACCGCTCGTGGTCGTCCTACTCAAACGGGAGGTGAAAGCATGATCGTTCGTCACGACAATCGGTTCGCCCTCATCGGGACGAATCTTACCTACGTGTTTGATGTCGATGCACGCGGTCGTCTCGTCCATCAATATCTCGGCGGACGCCTACATGAGTCCGACATCAAAGAACTACCGGATACGCGGGTGTTGCATTCGTCGTTCGAGACACCGGAAGGGGTGGCCGCTTACGAGTTCACCTCGTTCGGCGATCTCGTCTATACGGAACCGACGTTGAAAAGTCATACCGAGACGGAACGGTTGCATGCGTTCGCACTCCGTGATGCACGGATCGATGGAGAGACGCTCGAGATCGATTTGGTCGACTCGATTCAGTCCCTTCACGTGACGCTTCAGTTCACACTCTACCCGGCGTACGACATCATCGCCCGCCGCATGACCATCAAAGCAGGAGAGACGGTCACGCTCGAGAGCGCGCAGTCGTTCAGCCTCGGACTCATCGAGCGCGACATGCGACTCCGTCATTTCAGCGGGGCGTGGACGAGCGAGTTCCAGCTTCAAGAAGGGCCGCTCCTTCCAGGTAAGAAGACGATCGAGAGTCGTCGCGGGTTGACGAGCCATCAAAGCAACCCGTGGTTCGCACTCGACAGTGACGCCACAGAGACACAGGGAGAAGTCGTCTACGGCTTCCTCGGACATTCCGGCAACTGGGCAATCCATTTTGAGAAAGACCAGTTCGGCTTCACGCAAGTGACAGGCGGGATCAACCCGTTCGATTTCGCGAAGACGCTTCAAGCGGGTGAGTCGTTCACGACGCCAACCGGTTATATCGGTTATACACAACGCGGATTCGGCGGCATGAGCCAGAACGCCCACGACTTTGAGCGCGACGTCATCATGCCGGAAGTGACGCGTGACGTGTTGCGCCCGGTCCTCTACAACTCGTGGGAGGCGACCTACTTTGACGTCAGCGAGGACGGTCAAAAACGTCTCGTCGACGAGGCGGCCGCCATTGGCTGTGAGTTGTTCGTTGTCGATGACGGTTGGTTCGGTGAGCGCCATTCGGACGCGGCCGGACTCGGGGATTGGCACGTCAACGAGACGAAGTTTCCGAACGGGCTCGACCCGCTCGTCCGCTACGTCGAGGAGAAAGGTCTCCAGTTCGGGCTATGGGTCGAACCGGAGATGGTCAACCCGGACTCCGACCTGTACCGGGCTCATCCGGAATGGATTTACTATACGGACGGACGCCCGTCGACGACATCTCGGAATCAGTTCGTCTTGAACCTCGCCTTGCCTGAAGTTGAGGCGCACGTGACGAAATGGCTCGATGAGTTACTCGGACGACACGACATCCGTTATATCAAGTGGGACATGAACCGTGCCTTCTCCGAGCCGGACAGCCCACATCTACGTGACGCCAAGGAACTGTGGCTCCGTCACGCGGAAGCGGTGTATCGCATCCTCGACACGTTGCGTGAAAGACACCCGAACGTCGCGTTCGAATCATGCGCCGGCGGCGGTGGACGGATCGACCTCGGTGTCCTCTCGCGCGTCGAACAAGTTTGGACGAGCGACAACACGGACGCACTCGACCGTCTCACCATCCAGGAAGGCTTCTCATACGCCTATAACGCCAAAATGATGAGCTGCTGGGTGACGGACGCGCCGAACTGGTTGAACAATCGTTCGTTGCCACTCGGATATCGGTTCGTCAGTGCCATGCAAGGGACGCTCGGTATCGGCGGCAACCTGCTCGAATGGACGAAAGAAGAATTGGCAGAGGCGAAAGAATGGATTGCTACGTATAAGACAATCCGTCCGCTTGTGCAGCACGGGACGAGCCATCGTCTCGCTTCACTCAAACGGGACGGCTTCCACGCCGTCGGCTATACGGACGGAGAAGACTACGTCGTCCTCGTCAACGCCGACCGGCGCCAATACGGGAAGAATCGCTTGCGCGTGAAGTTGCGCGGACTCGACCCTGAACGGACGTACGAACTAGAAGGGCGCCGCGTGAGCGGACGCTATTTGATGGAACAAGGCATAAACCTCACACAACAAACAGACTATGACGCGTATTGCCTGGTCATCCACCCGGCATGAGCGATGGAAGGGATGAAGCCGTATGCTTTCATTTGAAATGGAACAGCTGAAACAACAATTCGAGGAGGTGTTCGCCGCATCAGTGGACCGGGTGTTCTTCGCACCGGGTCGCATCAACTTAATCGGCGAGCACACCGACTATAACGGAGGGCACGTCTTCCCATGTGCGATCACGTTCGGGACGTATGGACTCGTGAAGAAGCGGGAGGACGATTTGATTCGTGTCTACTCACGCAACTTTGAGGACGTCGGCATCGTGTCGTTCCCTGTGACGGACGGGACGTATGAGGCGAGCCACGACTGGGCGAACTACGTGAAAGGTGTCGTCACGCTTCTTCGACAAGACGGGCACGATATCCAAGGGTTCGACTTCCTCCTTGCGGGCAATATCCCGAACGGGGCAGGTCTCTCGTCATCGGCTTCCCTCGAACTCGTGACGGCGTTCATGTTGAATGAAGTATACAGTCTCGGTCTCGAACGACTTGACCTCGTCCGACTCGGACAGAAAGTCGAGAACACGTTCATCGGCGTCAACAGCGGTATCATGGATCAGTTCGCCATCGGGATGGGCAAAGCCGGGCAGGCGATGCTCCTCGATTGTGAGACACTCCATCACGACTACGCACCAATCTCACTCGACGGATACGACATCGTCATCATGAACACGAACAAACGACGGGAACTCGCCGATTCGAAATATAACGAACGTCGACGTGAATGTGACACGGCACTCGGGTTGATTCAACCAAAATTCGAAGTGGAGTCACTCGGGCAGCTGTCGATGGAGTCGTTCGAACAAGTCGCGATTGACTTGCCGGCGACGCTCCGCAAACGGGCACGCCACGCCGTCTCGGAGAACGAGCGGACGAAACTTGCGTATACCGCTTTACAAGAAGGACGACTCGAGACGTTCGGTCAGTTGATGAACGCGTCACACGCGTCGCTACGGGACGACTATGAAGTGACAGGGCTTGAGCTCGATACGCTCGTCGCGGCCGCGCAAGCGTGTGACGGTGTCATCGGTGCCCGTATGACGGGGGCCGGATTCGGTGGCTGTGCCATCGCCATCGTCCGACAAAATGAGACGAGCGCGATGATCGAACAGACGTCTGCGAAGTATGAAGAGACAATCGGTTACGCGCCGACATGTTACGTCGCCTCGGTCGGGGACGGCGTCCGAGAACTCGTAGAGGAGGAAGTGAAATGAGTGTACTTGTCGTCGGCGGTGCCGGCTATATCGGATCGCACGCCGTCCGTGCCTTATTGAAAGACGGGGAAGACGTCGTCATCCTCGACAATCTCCAGACGGGACACGTCGAGTCGATCCCGCAAGACGTCCGTTTTTATGAAGGGGACTTACGTGACCGTACGTTCGTGAAAGAAGTATTCGCAAAAGAACGGATCACGGACGTTCTTCATTTTGCGGCGAACTCGCTCGTCGGTGAATCGATGACGGACCCGCTCGCTTACTATGACAATAACGTCTTCGGGACACAGGTGCTTCTCGAGACGATGCGGGACGCGGGGGTGAAACGGATTGTCTTCTCCTCGACGGCCGCGACATACGGTGACCAGACCGTCATGCCGATCGATGAGACGGCGCTGACGAACCCGACGAACACGTACGGGGCGACGAAGCTCGCGATGGAGTCGATGATTCGCTGGTGTGACCAGGCGCACGGCATCCGTTCGGTCGCGCTCCGCTACTTTAACGTCGCCGGAGCGATCGCGACCGGTGAGATTGGGGAAGACCATGACCCTGAGACACACCTCATCCCGATCGTCCTTCAAGTGGCGAACGGACAGCGTGACGCCATCACCGTCTTCGGTGACGATTATGCGACAGAGGACGGCACATGTATCCGCGACTACATCCACGTCCAAGACCTCGTCGACGCGCATCTTCTCGCACTCCGTTATTTACGGGAAGACGGGGTGAGCGACGTGTTCAACCTCGGGACGGCGAACGGATTATCCGTGCTCGAAATTGTTGAAGCGGCACGCCGCGTGACAGGCCATGACATCCCGGTCCGACTCGGGGAACGCCGCGCCGGTGACCCGGCGAAGTTGATCGCCTCGTCCGAAAAGGCACGACGGGTCCTCGGCTGGACACCGACCCGCTCAGATGTCGAGACGATTTTGACGGACGCGTGGAACTGGCACGCAAGCCATCCGTTCGGTTATCAGGCGAAAGAGGTGAGACGATGATCGATGTGACGATTGAAGCACTCGTCGAGGCGACGATTCGTGCAGAGTTGATTGACGAGCAGGACCGGATCTATTCACGGAACCGTGTGCTCGCCACGCTTCATAAACTCGACATGGACGTCCCGACGTCTGTGCCGTCGATAGAAATCCCAGACGCATTAGAGGAGCTGGTCGCATATGCGATCGAACAGGAGTTGATCGAACCAATCCTTGAAGAGAAGGACCGGTTCATGGCTGAGGTGATGAACGTCTTCGTCTCGAAACCTTCTGAAGTGACGCGTCGTTTCAATGAACTTCGCGCGACGGACGTGACAGCGGCAACGAGTTTCTTCTATAAAATGAGTCAAGCGTCAAACTATATCCAGACGCGGCGGATTGCGAACAATATCACGTATCAAGCACAGACCTGCTATGGCACGCTTGACATCACCATCAACTTGTCCAAACCGGAGAAGGACCCACGTGAGATCGCACTCGCCCGGACGCAGCCGACTCCGACGTCGAACTATCCGAAAGGGTTATTGGCGATCGAGAACGAAGGCTACGGCGGACACTTAAAACACCCGGCGCGTGCAAACCATCGCGTCATCCCGCTCACGCTCGGTGGACAGCCATGGTCGTTCCAATATTCACCGTACCTCTACTACAACGAGCACTCGATCTTGTTGTCGAACGAGGTGCGCGACATGGTCATCGACCGGGGCGCGTTCGAGCGTCTGATCGACTTTATTACACAGTTCCCGCACTATTTCGCCGGGTCGAACGCGGACTTGCCGATTGTCGGCGGTTCGATTTTGACGCACGACCATTATCAGGCAGGCCGCTACCGGTTTGCGATGGACGATGCGCGCGTCGTCTCGACGTATCGCTCGGAGCGTTATGACCAGGTCGAGATTGAGACGCTCTACTGGCCACTCTCGGTCGTCCGTCTCCGTTCCCGTCAACAAGAGCAGCTCGTCATGTTGGCGAATCAGTTGCTCGGCTATTGGCGCGACTATGAGGACGAATCGAGTGAAGTTATCCCGTATACAGATGGCGTCCCGCATAACACAGTCACCCCGATTGCGAGACGACGGGACGGGCGCTACGAGCTCGACCTCGTGCTTCGGAACAATCGGACGAGCGACGCACATCCAGATGGGATTTTCCATCCTCATGCTGACGTGCATCACATCAAGCGTGAGAATATCGGCTTGATTGAAGTGATGGGACTCGCCGTCTTACCAGCACGCCTTAAGACGGAACTCGAACAAGTCGTACGATATGTGGCAGGCGAAGATGTCGAAGTTGAAGCGATGCATCAGCAATGGGCGGACGCGTTACGGAAGAAGGCAGGCGACCCGAAAACAATCGTCGACCAAGCCGTCGTCGACAAGTTCGTGAAAGGACTCGAAGACGCCGGAGTCTTCAAACAGACAGAGACGGGGCAGGAACGGTTTGATGTGTTCATCCGTTCGCTTCTGAGTCATGTCGATAAAGTGGAGTACGGAACACCAAGGTCGGGAATGAGAGAGAAAACGAACTAAAGGTGGTTGTACGAGTGAAACAAGCGACGATTCAAAACACCAACGGCATGAAACTATCCGCCATCGACTATGGATGTGCGATGACGGAACTGACGGCCCCGGACCGAGACGGCAATCTCGATTCGGTCATCTTGAAATATGGGGACGTCTCTCAATACTTAGAGAATCCGGTCTATCTCGGATCAGTCGTCGGGCGGATTGCCGGAAGGATTCGCGATGCGGAAATCGATGGCGTTGCCTTGACCCCAAGCGAGGCGCCCCATCATATCCATGGAGGCGACAAAGGCATCACGGCCCGTCACTGGGAGATGGATGCCGACGAGCAGTGCATTCAGTTCACGTATGTGAGCCCGAACGGGGAAGAAGGATATCCCGGAAACGTCTTCTTCAAAGTGTTATATGAGCTGACAGATGACAATGAACTGATTGTCACGATGACGGCGGAGACGGACAAACTGACGTGGGTCAACCTGAACCAGCACAACTACTTCAATCTCGGGGGACGCCCGACCATCCATGACCATGAGCTGACGCTACCAGCCGATTCGGTCGGGGTGCTCGATGCGGAATCACTTCCGACAGGGGAGTTGCGGGATGTGAGCGGTACCCCGTTTGATTTCCGGGACGGAAAAGCGGTCCGAGAAGCGCTCGAGTCAGGAGACGAGGCGATTGTAAAAGCCGGTGGGCTCGATCATCCGTTCATCTTGAAGAACGGGGAGACGAGGCTACATGATCCGGTGAGCGGACGGACGATGACCGTCGAGACGAATCAACCCGTCATGGTCGTCTATACGGGTAACTTCCTCAGTGAAGAGACACCGGTGACGCTTGACGGCCGACAAAAACATAGTGCGATTTGTCTCGAGGCACAGGCGTTCCCGGACGCCCCGAACCATCCAGACATCGCGACATCGATTGAACTGAAACCGGGTGAGTTGTATCACTCGCGGACGGTGTATCGGTTTGGGGTGGAATGACAAAAGAGTCAAAGTGTTTATCCAAAAACACTTTGACTCTTTTTGAGTCTTTGACAAAGGGTGGTTTACCTGTTATATTAAATTAAGAAAGTAAACAAAAAAACTTAGGGAGTGTTAGAGTCTATGAGTACTAGACGAATATTTCAATTGAAAAGTCGTCCCCATGGAATCGAGAGGGGCAAGTTATTTATTGATGAAGGGTTCGTTTGTATCGGTTGGCCAGGTATTGGTGACTTAACTAATGTTGGTCGGGAAGAAATCAGAGCACGTCTAAAACATGAATATGGTTATACGGGTCAACAACTGGGAGCTTACACGGGTGCTGTCAATCGTTTTGTGAATGATATTCAACCGGAGGATGTGATTTTAGTTCCGATAGGGGTGATTGTTCATATTGGAATAGTGGGACCTTATTATTATGAATCGAAATTTGATAATGAAGAGGGAATGTGTCATCGACGAAAGGTTACTTGGACAGCTACCGTTCTCAAATCAAAACTCAATTATGATGTAATTGAGTTTGTAAAAAATAGAGGAATCATCACTAAGTTTTCTGGGATGTTCGAAGATGCGGAACTGGATGATTTTTTAACCTTGGATGACGATGACGATATGCCGATTATCATTTCTAATACAAGGCGAGTAGAACGTAACTGGTTTGATGATGGAACAATAGAACGTGCAAAAGAAGTTATCATATCGTCACTGAATTCAAACGATTCAGAAATACGTTTAAAGGCAGCAGTCGAAATTTTACGAATATCTCAACTAGAAAGTTAAAATTCGGAGGACTAGATATGCTTTTTTCAATCGATGGTAAGCAAATTGTATCAGTGGCATATGAAGCGGAGTTCAAAAAACGCATGAAATTTTTAAACGATACTGATTATAAAAAAATTATCGATGAACTGAATAGAGTAATTAATAGTGGAGATGTGCATACTTCTAGTTGGATACCAGGAAGTGACTGGAGAAACACAATTTATGAACCGATTTGGATTGCTTGTCAAAAAAATGATGTACTGGCCGCAAAATTCTACGGTCAAATCTTGTACAAAGTTATGATGGATCGTCCTGAAAATTGGTGCTTTGGTGATTTTTCACATGCGAAAGGAAAGACATATTTTAAAATTCATGACTAACATAAAAGAGATGTAAAGTAGGATTGATTGAAAAAAGGATTTAAAAAATTGTAAAATGATTTTTGACAAATGAGTGTCATTTCATTTGAAAATAGAACTTTGTTGTATTCCTATTTTTAAATGAAATGTTTTTTATCCTTAGGTATATTAATCGTAAGGTAATTCAAAAAAACAAAACGGAACTTCAATTAAATTAAAACCGGATGAGTTGTATCACTCGCGGACGGTGTATCGGTTCGGGGTGGAGTAAGCATAAAGACTACTTCCTTCGCTTCGGAATTTGAAGCGAAGGAAGTGGTCTATTTTATGAATTGATATGATTGTTTTCAGCTACCTCTTTCAACACATCAACTATACTGCTATGGAAATCTCGAAATGCGTCGGTTTCTACTAAATCTTTCATCGTTTGATGTACATGGTTGGCGTTCGTCCAATCTGAAACATCCATCGTATCTGTATAAATGCGAGTGAACTTTTTCCCTTCTTGTTTTCCTGATTTCATAAAGGAAATTCCTTTTTCTTCGATGGCTTCCAATAGTTCAAGACGACGTTCATAAGGAATCGGACCAACTTCGACATATAGTTTGAGTCGCTTGTCGCCTTTTCGTTCAAACCACATGATGAGCGCATAATTGAGCCAATAGCGTTTCAAGCGAGGCAATTGTTCAAGTGCAGGTAACCACTCGTTCATCACAAAGTTTGGAACACGTGAATGTGCACTATACACATTCAATTGCAGTTCATTTGCGAACGATTCAAATGCCTGAGGCAGAATGTTCCCACTCACTTTAATAATGTGATCGATGGTCTGCCGCTTTCGGTTATAAATGATGCGTAGATGTCTTTTGGTATCCTCATCTAACGTCTTTAAGATACGCGTCGCTTTTCGAAGGTCAACTTGTTTTTGTTTTAATGGATTGGCATTCGCAAAAAGTAGTTGAATGGCAAGCGTATTCTCTTGATACAGCTGTAGTGCCGTACGGTCCGCTTCTTCGTTCTCGACGAGGCGCTCTTCCAACAAATTCGTGTAATACGTTAAGAAATCATAAATGTTGTCAGCAATCGTTGCACGATTCAATTCAAGTTCTTGTTTGATGATAGTCAACACATCACCGTAGTCGAGTACCCAATAGTCTTCATGCGAAGGAAGGTCACTCGATAAGGTGAGGTAGACGGGTAGCACGTTCCGATTCGGAAACATGTCTTTCACGTGAGTGATATATCGAGTCAATTGTCCAGACGACTCACTAGAATGGAACTTATTTTCGATGAGTAAGGTGATATTGAGAGTGGGGATATCGATGAGTAAGTCAATCGACCCATTTCCCGTATACCATTCACGATGAACAACTACATCCGAGAGAGCTTGATGAGAGAAGGCTAAGTAATCGAACAGATGAATTTTATCTTCATTGTCTTGTTTTGTAATGAGATGCATCAGTAATTTTCTCAAGAAGAAGCTCCCGAGACGATGATTCTCGTTAGGGTCTAATAACCAGGCGAGTACGTTCGAATGTCGAATCTCATATTGATCGACCCGTAACACTTTCAATGGATTGAATTGCTCGAATTGTTGATGCAGTCGATTAAATTCAGGTGCATTTTCAAGCTGAAGAATGGTGTCCAGTTGAATCGATTGTTCAGAAGTGGGATTCATGTATTAGCCTCCTTAACATATAATGTAAGTTCATTAAATCATACAATGAATTAGTATCCTTTAATAAAATTACTATAAGTATGAAATGGGAGTTAAAAAATCAAAAAACGATTTTCTTATTTCCTAAAATCTCCGAAAAAGCAATATGATCACTTGATAAACTACATATAAAGAATAAAGTCATGGAGGCTATACATATGAAGAAGTTGTTAAGTGGCGTTATGTTAGCGGTGTTTTGTTTGACAGTCGTACTGTCACCAGCTCAGATTCCTTTTTCTCAAGGTCATGTGAGTAAAGTTGAAGCAGCGATTGAAAAGCAGTTCAACAAATCGAGTAAAATCTATGCATCACGTAGTCGAAAGGCAAAAGTCATTCTTAACGTCAAAAAGAATCAGACTGTCACGGTCCTTGAGACAGTCGGTAGTTGGAGCAGAGTGCGTGCGAGTAAGAAAACAGGATGGACTGCAAACCGAGATTTGAGTGTGGTGAAGCCGAAGATTGAGATTGATCGCCCTTCGCCAACAGCTCTATTTGAAAAGGTGAAGCTAGATCCCCGTTTCACCGAATTTGAGGGTATTCGTCGCGTTGGCTATAAATATGAAAAGGGAGAAGAGAATTTGCTTCAGGTGTTTCACCTCGAAGATAAAGGGATTTTAGCCATGCACCACTGGTTTGGTGATGCCTATAAACCAGGCGTCAGACCAAAAGAACGTGAAGCAATGATGAAATATCAATACGAATCCATTCAAATGATGGGTGAGTTGATGTACGGACCTGGTACACAAGAAGCTAAAAACTATACGAATGTGGCATCTGCACACATGACTGAGGTGGAACAGCTCGTCATGGAAGACTGGCATAATCGGATGCGCTATTTCAAAGAGGGAACATTCCGTGCAAATGGAGATTCCTTTAAATATTATATGGCTGGTCCAGGGATTGAGATCGGGTTTACTGAATAAAACAGGAATTCTACGCATGAAATGTGGAGTGGAAAGTTCATGTATAAATAAGCGTTTAGGAAAGTGGAGCGACCAAAAATGGTCACTCCACTTTTTTGTGTTGTTCATGCCCCTATTTTTATAAAATAGGTCATTTCGTTTTTGAAAAACGTGCTATATTTTTATATGGGATTTATAGGATTCATATTCAAAAACCTACATATAAGAAAAGAGAAGAGGAAAACATATGAAGAAGTGGTTGGTCAAATTTTAAGGGTAACTAATCAAAAAAATACAATTTTCTAATAAGCATACGTAAAGATTGAACTGAGTAATAAAGGAGGATATTTATGTGAAGAAATTTATGAGTTTACTAATTTGTATGATGCTACTGTTTAGCGTGCACATCGACTCTTTTTCTTTAGTAGTGGATGCGGAAGTGGATACGGTCAAACCGGAACTGAGAAGCATCAGCCTCGACAAGAGATCTGTCGTGCCGGGGGAGAGCGTCGGTATCACGGTCGATGCCGTTGATGAGGGCGGGAGTGGCATCCGTGCGGTCGATGTCTACTACAGCAGCCCGGTCACCGGCAAAACGAAAAGTGTACGATTGACCTTGGATGAGGATGGAAAGTACCGCGGGCAGCTCGCGATGACATCGAACGACGAGTCGGGCACCTGGATCATCTACTACGTGGTGATTTACGACAACATGGGAAACTATTTGGACACGTATAACTCGAACAACCCAAGAGTACTCTCTTCTTGGAACAAGAAAGATTTCAGTGAGTATAATTTTGAGATGAGCGGGACGCAGGTGGATACAATCAAGCCTGAACTGAGAAGCATCAGCCTCGACAAGGAGTCTGTCGTGCCGGGGGAGAGCGTCGGTATCACGGTCGATGCCATTGATGAGGGTGGGAGTGGCATCCGTGCGGTCGATGTCTACTACAGCAGCCCGGTCACCGGTAAAACGAAAAGTGTGCGATTGACCTTGGACGAGGATGGAAAGTACCGCGGGCAGCTCGCGATGACATCGAACGACGAGTCGGGCACCTGGATCATCTACTACGTGGTGATTTACGACAACATGGGAAACTATTTGGACACGTATAACTCGAACAACCCAAGAGTACTCTCTTCTTGGAACAAGAAAGATTTCAGTGAGTATAATTTTGAGATGAGTGGGACGCAGGTGGATACAATCAAACCGGAACTGAGAAGCATCAGCCTCGACAAGGAATCTGTCGTGCCGGGGGAGAGCGTCGGTATCACGGTCGATGCCGTTGATGAGGGCGGGAGTGGCATCCGTGCGGTCGATGTCTACTACAGCAGCCCGGTCACCGGCAAAACGAAAAGTGTACGATTGACCTTGGATGAGGATGGAAAGTACCGCGGGCAGCTCGCGATGACATCGAACGACGAGTCGGGCACCTGGATCATCTACTACGTGGTGATTTACGACAACATGGGAAACTATTTGGACACGTATAACTCGAACAACCCAAGAGTACTCTCTTCTTGGAACAAGAAAGATTTTAGTGATTATAACTTTGAATTAGTTGAGGATATTATGTATCCTGTGTTCGAAAAAATCGATTCAACCTCACTCGAACTGGATGATGGGGATTTCAATTCACTAACTGTGTTTGCTTCTGATAATTCAAAATTAAAGTCAGTTAATGCCACGTTTGTGAACGAGTTCAATGAAACAGTGACTTTATCGAGTACGAATGTCACAACAGATGGATTTAACATGGAGCTGCCTCGTAACGCATTCCCTAAAGAAGCAGCAACATGGAAACTCCAGTCCTTGCGTATTCAAGATATGAATGCGAATGAAACAATCGTGACAGAAGGGTTATCTTTCACAGTTCAAACGCTCGCTCCAATCACGCCTGTCGATGCTCGCATCGTTAAGTCAAATGAGTCTTGGAGTTACACAACGGTGAACCAGGATATTTACATCATGCCAGGTGCCACATTGACGCTCGGACAAGGGACTGTTCTTAACGGTAAGGTATATGTCGGTGGACGCTTACGAATGACTGGGGGCGTGACGGCATACGGTCAGGTTCGTGGGACATATTTTATTAACGGGTATTATATACCTTCTCAAGATGGGATGATTGTCATCTCAGGGTCGAATCTTGTGTATTCAAAAACTGCAACGAATCAATTATATGACACGTTACCCTTCCGACTCGAAAGCACACCTGTATTCGAACAAGATGGACAGGTGTCAGTATCGGGATCATTTATTCCGTTGTCGACTCTCTACTTAAACGGGGAACCACTCCAAACGAAAGCGAACGGGACGTTCCGTGTCGAGTTGAAGACTCCGGAAGATCGGACGTTACGTTTCTCGATGACCGATGCTTACGGTAAGATTCACCGATGGTCATATCGAGTGTATAAGACGGACGTTCCAGTCGTAACTGCCACACTCGACAGTGGTATCTATTTGAAAGGTCAGACGGTTGGATTGACGGCGACCGATGGGACGATTCATGTCACACGCAACAATCAAACATCCGTTTATGAAGGTCCCTTCACGCTCAATGAGACCGTGAGCCTCTCTGCTTATGCGAAGGATGAGATTGATCGTACATCTGAGACCGTATCCCGTCGATATGAAATCATGACGATTGATCCTGTGACGAACCGAGATACGTCGATTCAAGGAACGGCGGAACCGGGGATACATGTGACATTGACACTCGGCGCAGACACATCTACAGTGACGACCGATGAAACGGGTCGATTCGTCTTCGACGGCCTACAGTTAACCAATCAATCCACATTCTCAATCCAAGCGACACACGGGATGCTGGCGAGTGACGTTTGGACGAAGTCAATTCAAGATGTGATTGCACCGATCGTGACAGGTGTGTCACATGACCATTTTTATGCTCAGCCTGTCTCGTTCACGTTCAATGAAGGGACAGCGACGTTGAATGGCAATGTCGTCACGTCGCCTGTCCGTGTTGAAACGGATGGAACCTATGAGTTAGTGGTTAAGGATGAAGCGAACAATCAGACAATCGTGCGTTTCACGTTGGATCAGCAAGCGCCTGTTTTGACGGGAGTGCCGAACGATTTGACCAATCAAATCGTGACACCGACCTTCAATGAAGGAGTAGCGTTGTTGAATGGGAAATCGTTCACGTCAGGTCAATCGATTACGACAGACGGAACGTATACGCTGATTGTTCGAGACAAAGCTGGAAATGAAACGAAACAATCATTCTCGATTGACCGTACCGCGCCTGTCGTCAGCAATATTCAAAACGGATCATTTAACCGAAATATTACTCCAGTCTTTGGAGAAGGTACCGCGACCTTAAATGACAAACCGTTCACGAGTGGGACGCTCGTGTCGGAAGAAGGCGTCTATGAATTAGTGGTCAAGGATGACGCGGAGAACGTCACAAAAATCACGTTCACCATCGATAAGACAGCAGTCGAGGTTCAAGGCGTGACAGCTAACGGATACTATCAATCGGCACGTCCGACCTTCAGCGAAGGAACCGCGACCTTGAACGACAAACCGTTCACGAGTGGGACGGTCGTGTCGGAAGAAGGCGTCTATGAACTAGTGGTCAAAGATGAGGCGGGGAACGTCACGAAGGTCACGTTTACCATCGATAAAACGGCAGTCGAAGTTCAGGGTGTGACGGCTGATGGATACTATCAATCGGCACGTCCGATCTTCAGCGAAGGAACCGCGACCTTGAACGATAAACCGTTCACAAGTGGGACGCTTGTGTCGGAAGAAGGCATCTATGAACTAGTTGTCAAGGATGAGGCGGGGAACGTCACAAAACTTACGTTCACCATCGATAAGACCGCGGTCGAGGTTCAAGGCGTGACAGAAGATGGCACGTACCCGTCCGCTCAACCGACATTTAGTGAGGGAGAGGCAACACTGAACGGAAAACCGTTCACATCGGGTCAAGCTATCGCAACCGACGGAAACTATACATTGATCGTCACCGATCGAGCTGGAAATCAGACCGTCGTTCACTTCACGATTGATGCAACACCTCCAGCAGTCAGTGGCTTCACGTCAGGAAAAGTCGCCTATCGAGAAGTGAAACCAACCTTTACAGAAGGAACAGCGACATTGAACGGGAAGTCATTCCTTTTCGGGACAACGATTGCCACAGCAGGGAAATATACGTTGGAGATTACAGATGTGCATGGGAACAAGCGGAGCGAAATGTTTTCGATTGATCGCACCTCCCCAGTCGTGTCTGGAGTGACGCATCGCCAATTGACGAATAAAGACCTCGTCATCAAGTTCAATGAAGGAACGGCAACATTGAACGGAAAGCGGATCGCCAATCAGACGAAAGTGAGTACTTCTGGAACATATACACTTCGTGTGACGGATGCCGCTGGTAATATCACACAACTTACATTCACAATCGACAAGAAAGCACCTGCTCGGCCGACCCTTCTCACGCTCACGAACAAATCGACTCGCGTGACGGGGAAAGCAGAAAAGGGAGCGATGGTGTACATTTACTACAACAACCGTACGTATAAAACGAAAGCAAGCAGTACAGGTGTGTATCGCTACGATATGAAGACGACAAAAGTCGGGGCGACGGTTTCGGTTCGCGCATTAGACGCCGCCGGCAATCTTTCGCCGCTCACGTCGCTACGTGTCCTCAACACGTTCCGTACGTTTTCTGTCAACTCGGTCCGAGCAAACCAGACTTACGTGACGGGTAAAGGGAACAAAGGGGCGACGGTTCAGGCTTTTGTTGGTTCGAAAGCCATCAGCAAGACGGCTAAAGTCGATTCCCGAGGAAATTATATACTAGTGATTCCACGTCAGAAATCAGGCGTGACGGTCACAGTGAAGATGCAACAGAGTGGGTATCAAGATATAAAGAAAATGATTAGAGTTACACGATAACTATAAAAGTACGTCTGCACATTAAAGCGTCCCCCTACAAGTTCCTCGGAACAATCCGACTTGTAGGGGGACGCTTTTTAGTCATGTAGTTGATTAGAAAAAAGATGGTTGTTCGGTTGATTCAGCGAAATGTCCATACAGCCGTTTCATTTTTTGGGGGGAATGAACCATTTCTGCAATCTGTTCATCCGTATAGTCGGCATTCTTTAGCGTGGTGAAGATTGCGCAACTTCTCGCTTGGCAATTGAATGGTCCTTTCTCTTTTGAGTACTCGATTTTTTGGTTAAACTCGATATCAGTGAAGGCGTCATACTCAATCAAACGATTAGACTGTGAGGGATTTTGTAAGAGTGCAGCGATATAGACCGCATCATAAAACATACTCTTTGGTTCAGTCTCCCAGCGGACTTTTCCGGAAGTAAAACCAATCAGACGTCTGTTCAACCGATTTTGACAGTATACACAAATCGATTCGTCATCGAAGAACTGTTTATTTTTATATTCGATGTCATGGGTGAGACAAGGCTTTTTGGATTCGTGTGTCTGAATGCGACAATCGTTGCGAGCCTTCTTTGGGTTAACATGTAGCAAGTCTAAATAAGGGCCGCCGTCATTAAACTGTTTGTAGGCTTGAAGAATATTTTCGACACTTACCGCGTTCAATTTCAAGTTGAAAGCAGACAATTGGACTCCGAAATCTAAATCCACGGATCTTCTAGAAATTTCAGCCGGGATGTAGCCAAGGTCTTCAAGCACGTGCAACATGCTTAACGAAGACTTTTGTGGTTGCTGCCAGCTCATTTCAGAACACCATTCAAATTCAATGGTTTGTTCCTTGAAGGCGCGCATGCCGGGATGCCAATCTTTCACTGAAAAGAAGGCGACTCGTTTTGCGTTTGCCATTATCGTTTTCTCCCAAAGATTCCGGCTCTTGAGTTGGCAATTAATATATCTCCGTTTGTCTCTAACCACTCCAAAATAGAGTCCGTTTTTTTCAATAAGTCACGTTGGTTTTGTTCGCTTTTTTCGAGTCGTTCCATCATCATGTGGATTGAGTCTTCCGTTCGTTTCTCATATTGTTCAATCTTCGTATCGAATTGATTTAACTGTTTTAACAAGTCATCATGTGCGCTTTTGATTTGAAGATTCATGTATTGTTGATAATTCTCAATCGTGTTCGTCAAGTTGGTGATTCCACTCAAATGTCGTGCGTAGTCTTTGCTTAAGTCATTGTTCGTCGCTTCGAGCTGGTGGTATATTGTCGTAAAATCTGACAGTCCTTCACCTAAGGTGATTTGGAGTTCTGGAATCAGGGAATTTAGTCGATCATGAGTTTCGTTAATTTGATCAAATAATTCAATCATTTCTGACTCACCGAGTGATTGGAACAAAGAATGCAACAGGTTGATCTCGGTCACGACCTCAGCTAAGCTCTTTGAAATCTTTGATGTCTCTTCCTCAAACTGAGCTTGAGTCGATACTTTTTTTGTGAGCGTCCGTTTGATTGATGAGATATTTTCAATCAATTCTGCTGTCTGTTCTTCTAGTGATTTGATTTTTTCGGTGTTCATAAATCGGCCAACTCCTTCAATACCTCGTTCGACAAGGTGTGGAATGTATGAATCAAATATGCACGGCTTAGTGCATCGCTTTCGTAGTCGTCAAGCAAGCACTGACGGTATTCGTCACCCAATTCATGTGTGATGATTTGAAGGACGCTATTCCAATCAGATTCATTAAGTGTGTGATTACATAGGGCGGATACGACGTGTGTGTATAGGAAGTCTCGATCCATTCCATAGGACTGTTTTCCATAGTGCAAAGAATAGCGTATCGTATTGAGGGCACTTTCAATCGTGTCATATTTTACTTGTAAGTTAAGCATGACGAAATAAAAGCCAAAATGTTCCGGGTATGCTTCTAATAGACGACTTGTTTGAGTAAGGACCCGATGTGCCATTTTCTTAGAGGTGACACGGTTTAAAAAATCATGAAGTGCTTCTAAATCAGTTGCCTTTGAAATCAGGTCACTGACATTCACTTTGTCACCAGTCGACAAATAGTCGATTATTTTTTTGCGTAAATGCTCGCCACCTTGGAGCGGGTCATCGAATGTTGACGCCTCGGATGTGAACAACAACATGTTACGCATCGCAATGCGACGTCCTTCTTCAACAATTTTGTAAGTGAACTCTTTAAGCAGTGTCTCAACCGCGGCTAACATATAGTCTGCAGGTGATTGTTCAAATCCATACGTGGCTTGCTTCAATAACTCGATTTGTGTTTGCACATACCCGTCATCTTCCTGATATCCTGCAATGTACGCCTTGTAATGCTCCTCAATCATTGCGGGTGAGAACTCACGTAATGAGGTATTCAATGTTTTATGGGCATGGTCAATCGTATAATCTGCGACATAACCGAGCAAACGCAAACGATATAGCGTTTTTTCCAACTTGATTTGTATCTCATCTTCAAAAGGAATGGATAACCGTCCATCTAGCAAATGACTCAATACGAATCGGGTCGTATTCAACTCCTCATCAATACCTGAGAAGGAACTGGAGTGGAAAAAGATGATTCGGGAAACATCATCACCTTGCCAAGGTTTGTCTCCTTTTGTTTTCCGATTTTCCTCCATGATTTTACTTACCGGTGTCTTCGTACTATCTAATAGACGTTGATTCACTTCTGGATAGTCATCAGAGAGGATGATCCAACACACCGCAGGTTTACCGTCGCGGGCGCAACGCCCAGCTTCTTGATAGTAAGACTCGATTGAACTGGAAATACCATAATGGATGGCCCAACGAATATTCGGTTTATCAATACCCATCCCGTATGATTTGGTCGCAGAAAGAGCAATCAAATTATTATTCTTAAAATTTCTCGCATTTACTTTTTTATCATCAGGGTCAAGCTTTCCATTGTAAACACCGCATCGATTGTCAGGTAACAGGTGATTCAATTTAGATTGTACATATCGAGTACCATACGGATGATAATTTCCATTTTGCCACCGCTTCTCGCCGGCAATCGTACAAAAAATCAATCCGCAATGCGTGTCGCCCTCTTTTAATTCATAAAAATGATCGAACAAGTCGTCGAAATGATTCGGAATCTCATGCTTTAGAATGTGTTCGAGCGCTTTTTCTTTCGCCGAGGAAGCACAATTAATTACACGAAATTCGATTTCTTTTCGGTCAAAGCTCTCGGGTTGAATGACCGCATCTTCTTCGTATATCTCCAAGTCCCGTTGCATATCTCGTAAAACACTGGCACTGGCTGTTCCTGTCAAGGCGAGTAAAGGAGGTGGGGTACGGCCTTCTGTCGTACAAATGCGTCTGCAAGTTTGGGCAAGACTCAAGTATGCGGTCCGAAAATCGTGTCCCCACTCCGATACGCAGTGGGCCTCATCAATCGCAATCAATGAAATGAGATTCGTTCTCGCGTAATAATGGACTTTATTTCGGAACACTTGATTTTGGAACCGTTCAGGTGAGACGAAGGTCATGAAATATTGCCCTCTCCCGATATCGATTTCGACTTGTTGTTTATCCTCAGTGTCTGCCACTAGTTCGGTCACGCGGTCGATTCCTTTTCGATATAAGTTATCCACTTGATCGTAGGCGAGGCTGACGATTGGATCGACGATGAAAGAAACGCCAGGTGTGATGAGAGAAAGTAACTGATAAACGATGGACTTTCCGCTACCTGTAGGGAGCAACACAATCGAATCTTGATGATTCAACGCACGTACAATCCCATCGATTTGATTTGGACGGAACGTGTCGAAACCAAAAATATAGTGCAGTAAAAATTCTAAATGCTTCTGATCAACGTTTACATCGACTATTTCTTGGACTCGGATGAAATTGCGCATGTAATCTTCAGGCGCAGTCCGTGAAGAGATATGAACAAAGTGTTCTCCGGACTGTTGGTTCGATATGACCAAAGAGTTCGGTTTGCGTGATAATGAAAGTTGTTTGAAGAAGGGATCGACGTTATATAAAGAAGCAACATGATGATCGAGTTCCACAATGTCTTGAAAGATGGCGTCTGCTACTTCTTGAGCAATATTGTCTATCCCGATGCTATCACCGGGCTTTAGCTTTTGAAGTTTAATCAGTTCAATTAAAGCAGACTGAATTTGATGGGCGTAGCGGATTGTTCGGAACTCATCATCGGGGTTGACGAGTTGGGCAATCGTTTTTTCGAGAGAGACGGATAAACGCGTCATTCTTCCTCGGTTTATGATTTTTTCGAGAACGGACAAGGCGGATAGTTGATTTCGAGTTCGGTGTTGTTTCTCATCAAAAGGTGAGGCACTGTATTGCATTTGCCAATAGGTAGGTGTTCGAGCTGTCGATTTGTCATATTGCCGCTCCTCAAAATATTGGCTCGGGAGCGCATACGTATCGAAAACTGCGGTTGATTGATTCGCGATAAACAGTTTCTCGATTTGTTTCATTTCCTGCTCGGTGGCAAACCAACTGGTTAAGTACAACTCTTGTACATATTTGTTGATTTCTTCTTGTTTCAGCACCAGACCGTTTGATGGGTGTTTACTGTTGCGCTGGTTGGTTAACTCAAGAAGTTTCGAAATCATTTGACTGAGCGTCAATGTGTCTTCTAAGTTCGAATCGTGTTGTTTCGAAATCAAGCCTTTCTGAAACTTGAATTTAGTATTTCCTTGGATGATGGTTACGGCAGGGAAAAGGGTATTAATCTTTTTCATCAATGGTTCGTCACACATGTCTCCCACATAAATGAAATTGATATAAGATGGGTCAATTTTTGTTTTGACGAGCACTTCAGATTGAATGTCAGTTGGGGCGTTTTCCGGTAGCTGTTCACGAAGCCCTGCAAACAGTTCCTCGACATGAACGTGTTGGACATTGTGACTTGCGGCATTCGTCGACGTGAATAAATAATCCTTCGGGTCAAGATCCTTTAACAAAGAAGGGTCGAGGCTGAAAATGACGTAATTACAATGGGGATTCGTGAGTCTGAACTTATAAAACATTCTCGCGTTTAAATTAGACACGCTTAAATTGATATGGTTTTTTCCATCGAATCTTCTGTCGTCATTAAACTGATAACGAATACGTTTCCGGTCCAGTTCACTCCTAGGCAAGATGCCTAGATGCGCAATGCTTTCTAAGTTATTGGCTTCTGTAAAATGAAGAAGTTCTTTCACGCCTCTCTTTGTTAGAAAGTCATAAATCCTCGTACTTTCTCCAGTAGCCATGTAGTCACATCCTTCCGTCTAAAAAATCACAGTTTGTGCGGTAGTCCCTATGAAATTTCTTTCGACGGTGCAATACAATGCACATGAAAAAGATTGTATCGTTCTCGTAAACTGTTGTATTATACAACTCCGTTCCTTCACACAAACAATCTAATAAGAACTGAACAATAAGGTAATAAAGTCTATGTCTGTTTTACCCTGTAATTGGTATTCGTATGCCGTTTTTTGAAGAGCACGAAATCGATATATAACAAAAAAGACCAAATCGAAAAGCGTTAACAGAATCGAACAGAGTACAAACCATATCGATGAACGCTCCATAAACCAATCGTTTCTCGCAAAGTATGCTGACGGTATCGAAAAATCTTTATGATCAAGGAAGTTCATCTCCCGAGAGGTCGAGTTTTTCTTTAGGTATAAAGACTTAAAGTAAATATCCATTCCCCTGAATCACAAAAAGATTAAGAGGTTCAATATACCTATATGCTAAATTAGTCATGTAAGACTTCACTGATAATGGCAAAACTATGCGAAAGCTAGTGACGCAAAGCTAAAGGGCCTTTAACATGGCAGCCAGTTTCCAAAGGAGGTTCGTCTCATGAAGAAATTCTTCACGGGGATGTTGGTATTGTTGTTCGCTTTGATTGTGTTGCGACCTGCCGCCGTAGATGCGGCGAGTACGCGTGTCGATACACGGACGGGGAAAGTTGACGTGTATATCTCGAGCCAAGACAAAGGCTCATTCAAGTTAGAGATTCGACAAGGCAAGCAGGTTCGCTATCATGATGTCTACAAGGGGAAAAATCATTTCAATTTAAACTATGGGAACGGGGATTATACATTCGCGCTCTATCAGTCATCGGATGGCAAGCGCTATAAGCGCATCAGCCTCCTTCAGAAAACGGTCCGTCTTACTCATTCATCGGCACCGTATCTCCATTCGACTCAAAACGTTTCCATCGATCATGTGACGTCGCGCCTCGCTTCGTCGCTGTCACGTTCATCCTACTCCACTTCACAGCAAACGCTCGTGACAAGCCGTCATGTCGGCAAGACCATTGCCTATGACTATAAAAAACTCACTAAACTCACTTCTACGTATTTGCCTGATCACGCGACAACGTTACGGACGAAACGTGGGATTTGCTATGACTTCGCTTCGTTGAATGCAGCACTTCTACGCGCGCAAGGCATTCCGACCCGTCTTGTCATGGGTTCCGCAAAGGGAGTGACGGGGTATCATGCTTGGAATGAAGTATTTATTAGTGGAAAGTGGCGCATCATTGATGTGACACGGGATGTGACGGAGAAACGTACGACGACGTTCCGTAGCGCCTCTGACTATCGTGCCTCAATCTATTACTGAACAATGACCAAGGTCCCTTCTTGAGAAGGCGGCCTTTTTTTGGTGTGTTCTTTGAGGCGAGTCTCCTTGTTCCACGTTTGTGATGTCTACAAACAAAGACACAGGAGGAAACGTACATGAAACGATGGTTATCCATTGTCTTGACCGTCTTGCTTGTCGTACAGCCGTTCGCTGTAACTGAACTTGCATATGCGGAAGGAACGGTTGATTCTTCCCAAACAGAGAGCACGGAAGAATCGAACCAATTGCTTGATGAGTCATCTGGAGAAGCGACTCCGGATGCCACCTCACCCGGAGAAGGAGAAACGTCTTCGGAAACGACTCCGACACTTCCGAATGAGAGTGATCCGGAGATAGAAACCGCACCACCGGTTCAACCGAGCGAGGAAGGTGGAGAAACACCAGCTCCAGATGAGCCGAAATCTGGAGAACCGGTAGCGGATCAAAAAGCTTCGAAGGAAGCAGTGCTCGACATCGAGGATGAAATCTTGACCGATTATGTAGTGACCGAGACGACAGAGACCGGGGGGACGGTAGATGTCGTCACGACGGATTCAATCGTCAAAATTGACTACAATTGGGCGCTTGCGAACGGACATCCATATGGAGAAGGATCGACGTACCGATTCCAAATCCCAGAGCAGCTCAAGATGTATCGCGCCGTGACGAACCAACCGTTGAACTTTATCGACGAGGGTGAAACAAAGTCGATGGGCTTATTCAACGTTGATGTGAATGGTAACGCGACAATCGTCTTCAATGAAAATGTGACACAGTTTTCAAATATCGGAGGCAAGCTTCAAGTGCTCACGCAAGTGAAGCAAACGACGACCGTCACGGAAGAGAACACAGTCGTCATCACACCGATTCAAGATCAACAGTCTTATACGCTTGAAGTCGGTGTACCCGCACCGGCGAGAGACATTTCAAAAAATGTCGTTCCAAACCGTGTATATAATCCAGAATCATTGACGTGGACTGTCGAGCTAAACAAAGGACTCAAAGCAATCACGGATGCGAAGATGATTGATGCGATTCCGACGGGGCTAAGTTACTTACCAAAGACGTTACGTGTCGAGCGTTTGGTGATCGACATGTCTGGAAACGTGACGGGAGCAGAACCTTATATCGGATTCACGACGAGTTATGAAAACCAAGAGCTCATCGTATCGCTTGGTGACACGAAGAACGCATACCGTATCACGTTCGACACAGATATTACGGATGAAGAAAAGGCGAGCTTCTTGAACACGGCGAACTTAGTTGGCGAGAAGTACAGCACGCTTCCGGCGACAGCTACGGCAACCGTGAAGCGTGGTGTTGAACTCGAGAAGAGTTCACCGGGCTATGTGGATAGTACCCAAACGATTCGATGGCAATCGAAAATCAACTATCGTCAAAAAGAGTTGACGAATTTGACGGTGACCGACTACTTTACAGACACCCACAAGCTATCGAAGTTGGAGTTATATGAAATCCAATTGGATGCGAACGGGAAAGAGGCGTCGCGTACGAAAGTCGACGTGACACCGACCGATCTCGCTAAGCCAGGGTTTGAAGGATTCACATTTGAGTTGGGTCAAAATAAAACGGCTTACTTGCTTCTCTATGAAACGACAGCCAAAGACCGTCAATTTGAAGCAGGTAAGGTAGACAATACAATCACAGTCGGCCAGTTCACGGACGGAGCTAGTCGTGGGACAAATCAAGCCGTCTTGCGAAAAGGTCATGACGCTCCGAACTACAATACGGAGACGATCAAGTGGAAAGTCAATATCAACCGTGACCAGAAAGTCATGAACAATGCCGTTTACACGGATGTATTCACGAACGGTGGTCTCACGTTAAAACCTGAGACTATCGAGATTAAAGAGACAGGAACGAGTAAAAAGCTTAGCCTTGGCACAGACTATACGGTCGATGAGACGGTGGCCGACGGGAAGAAAGGATTTATCATCACTTTCAATCAATCGCTCACAGTCGCTTATGATTTGTCATACGTCACATCGTTTGACTATGTTCAGCGTGATGACAAATCAATTCAAGAGTTGCGTAACCAAGCGACCATCGATTGGAAAGAGTCCGACGAGTCTGAGCGCTCGATTACGGTGAAAGATCAATTCAAGCCTTCGAAGTATTCTCGTGAGAATGGATTCAAAGGTGGCACGTATCATGCGGTGAATAAAGAGATCACATGGTCGCTCGGCGTGAACTTCCATGAATACGAGACGACAGACTTGAAAGTGATCGACACGTGGTCTCCAGGCCAGACACCTATCAAAGATTCATTGCGTGTCATCCCGATTGAACGAGGGTCTGGACAGGACTCATACCGAGAAATCGGGGAGCCGCTCGAAACGAGTGAGTATACGCTCTCGTGGGACGAGGAAAACAACACATTCACGCTTACTGTAAACGGAACGACACAACAAGCGTATGTCATCGTTTATAAAACCTCTCTCGCAGATCAAGTGACGAAGCCTACTTATACGAACGAGGCGGTCGTCACGATTGACGGGTTAGAGCCCGATCGATTGAGCGCATCCGTATCTGTTCAATTCGGTGGCCAACACATTGGGAAAATGGGGACACAAGATGACACGCTCATCAAATGGACCGTCCCAATCAACTACGGACAATCGACATTGGACAATGTCGTCATCACGGATACGCCTTCTGACAACCAAGAGCTGCTTCATTACGAGTACGAGGTCGACGATGAGAAGGTTGTAGACACGAGTATCGTCGTCTATGAGACAACTGTAGACGCAAAAGGGAATGTTACGCAGACGAACACGGTTGTCCCATCTTCAGACTACGATATCGTCAAAAACGAAGACGGTGGGTTCTCGTTGTCATTTAAGAAGACAATTGATCGCCCTTACGTCCTCACGTATGAGTCGCTCATCCTAGCAGCGGTCGGTGATCGCATCTCTAACGAAATTACAATGACTGCCGATCAAATTGAGGTCGAATCGGAGAAGCGTCAATCAAGCGTCACCGTTCGTTTAACGACTGGATTCGGGTCCGCTTCGGGTGAGCTTGGTGATTTGGTCATTCAAAAACAAGATGCCGACACACAAGCCTCATTACAAGGAGCCGAGTTCGTCTTGAAACTCGGAGAGCGCGTCATTCGCCGAGGTGAGACGGACGCTACAGGAACGCTCACGTTCGAACGACTTCTTTACGGAAAATACTCACTTGAAGAAGTGAAAGCTCCAAACGGATACGTTCATTTCAACAAGGCAAAAACGGTTGAAGTATCCGGTAAAAAAGAAGATGAAAAATTTGAATCGATCATCGTGACCAATCAAAAGGTTCGTCAAGACGTCACGTTGACGAAATACTCAGACTCGACGGCAGGGAACGTGTTACAAGGCGCGACATTCGCACTGTACAAACGAGCTGTCGCACCAGAGCTAGAAGACACGTTGATCTTGACGAAACAAACGGATGAGTCAGGTATCATCTCTGTCGAAAACTTGCTTCCGGGGAACTATTATTTCCTTGAAACGATTGCCCCAGGACATCATTTGCTTGATGACAAAACGGAGCATGGATTCGAAATCAAGGAAAACCAGTTGCAACCAACACTCGTGAGTGTCACGAACCAACCGTTCAAATCCATCGAACTGAAGAAAGTCGACTGGAAAGGTTCGATTCTCACATTGAACGATGACAAGAAGGTTGCAGAGTTTAACCTTGTTCTCGTAAAGGATGAAAAGGAAACGGTTCTTCGAGAAGGGTTGAAGGTTGGATTGAATGAGACGTTGCTCATTGAAGACCTTGACCTCGGTGAATATAAACTCATCGAAACGAAAGCACCGGACGGTTATATCCTCCCAGAAAATCGTGAAGTCGGAACATCATTCCACATCACGCTCGAGAGTCCGAAACGTCAGCAAGTCGTCGTGAAAAACGAGACGATGAAGACGGTTAAACTGATTAAAGTGGATCAGGATAACAAAACAAAAGTTCTTGAAGGGGCGAAATTTGAGCTCTTGAATGACAAAAAAGAAGTCATTCGTGAAAATATCGTGACCGGTGAAGATGGAACGGTCACAGTAGACCGTCTTGATATCGGGACGTACTACTTCAGAGAAGTAGAGGCACCTATTGGCTATATTCAAGACGCTACACTACAATCGTTTGACGTAAATTACGGGGATGATGGCGTGCAGTCGGTCACCGTGATGAACGAGCAACAAAAAGCTGTGCGTCTCGTGAAGACAGATGCCACATCTGGCGCTACATTAGCCGATGCGACATTCTCTCTCTTCCATAAAGATGATACACTCGTTCAAAAAGGGTTGAAGACTGATGGAAACGGAGAGATTTATGTCGACCAGTTAAATCCGGGCGAGTATTATTTCCGTGAAACGTCAGCGCCAGGCGGTTATATGTTGGACTCGAAAAAGTACCCGTTCACGCTCGTTCGCGGAACAAATGACGTCGTCTTGGTCGAAGCGACGAATGACCCATATAAAGCCGTCCAGATGACGAAAGTCGATTCGGAGTCTGGCGAACGACTCGCGGGTGCCACATTCAAACTTGTCGATGAACTAGGAAATCTGGTTCGTGAAGAGCTCGTGACGGATGAACGTGGTGAGATTTATGTTGGAGGCCTCACGCCGGGAACATACGCGTTCATTGAAACGAAAGCGCCGGCAGGTTACTTGTTAGATTCGAAAGAGCAACCATTCAGCGTGTTCGCTCTTCAATCAGTGCCATCGACATTGACGGTGACGAACGAACAGAAA
This sequence comes from Exiguobacterium sp. s129, assembly GCF_018617585.1. GTDB lineage: Bacteria > Bacillota > Bacilli > Exiguobacteriales > Exiguobacteriaceae > Exiguobacterium > Exiguobacterium aestuarii_A. Next base: position 91,034 of record NZ_JACSKL010000001.1, on the reverse strand, counting down.
AAAGCCGTCCGCCTCACGAAGACAGACCAAGCAACGAGCGCGTTACTCCCAGGGGCGACATTCAACTTGCTTGACGCATCGGGAGAGGTGATTCAAGAAAACCTCGTCACAGATGCGAATGGTGAGATTTACGTTCGCGATTTAGAGCCGGGCACGTATTCGTTCGTCGAGACGAACGCGCCGGCAGGATATATATTGGATGAAACAGCGCATACGTTCACAGTCGTGCGCGGTACGAATGAAGTCATTGCCATCAATGTGACCAATGACCCGTATAAGACAGTCCGTCTGACGAAAGTAGACGGAGAAACGAACAAACCACTCGCCGGTGCGACGTTTGATTTGGTGGATGCTGACGGATTGATCATTCAAAAAGGACTCGTCACGGATGCATCCGGTTTGATTGAAGTCAACAACCTCAAGACGGGGGACTATGTCTTCAAGGAAACGAAAGCACCGGCAGGATATATGCTCGACGAGACGAAACATACCTTCACGTTCAAAGAAGGCGATGTGTCACAATCATTGACCGTCGAGAATCAACGCATCAAGTCGTTGCTCATTCAGAAAGTGGATGACACAACGAAAAAACCGTTGAAAGGTGCAACATTCGACGTGCTTGATGAGACAGGTAAACGTGTCGCGACGGTGACAACGAATGCATCGGGTGAAACGAACGTAACAAACCTTGCGCTCGGTATGTACACTGTTGTGGAAACGAAAGCACCGATTGGTTACCTTCTTGATGAGACGCCGCAGCCGGTTCGTTTTGAGGCAGGTAAAAACGATACGGTGACACTCATCATCGAAAACACGATGGATCCTGACTACGAATTTGGAGATTCAGAAATTCCGGGTGGCTCAGGAACCGGTGATTCAGGTACGGATCCGGACGTGACGTTTGAAGAGGATGATGTTCCGACAGGAGCCGGTAAGCCGTCTATGACAGACCGGCTTCCGTTCCTTGGGACAAATCCTTCGAATGGTCTATGGATTGGATTGCTCTTACTACTAGTCGGAGCTGGATTCATCTGGTCGGCGAGAAAACGAAAAACCGCATGATGGAACAGGCTTTGCGCGATGATGAATGCGCAGAGCCTGTTTTTGTCTAGTTGATGTAAATTTAGATACTATTATGGGCTATAATGACAATTGAAGTGACTACTAGTGTGAAGGTGGATCTATGAGTCCAGTGATGATTGGAACGGCTTTGTTATTGATTTGTTTACCTTTGGGTTGTCTGTTAGGCATGCGCGCCTTTCAGATGTTTCGGATTCATACGCGATTACGTGCAGGCTTGTTCTCGGTCCGTCATGCGTTACGTGCTGCGAAACATCACCCTGGTCGTCAGTTTGACATACTCGATCCCATTTATCGTGGTGTCATCTTTCAGCTCAACGGAAGGAATTTGATGAAGCGCCCTCAACTCGAGCAAGCCGTCCATGACGAGCTGAATCGTATGTTGAAATATGGATGGTTGTCTTCCTTGGCTCTTGTCGGAAGATGGGCACTTGCGATGATCTTTTTCGGAATTGCCAGCGTGAGTGGGAATATCGTCGCGCAAGAAACGAAGTCGTTTGACGTGGCGAACTGGTTTGGTCCACAACACGTCGAAAGTGAGACGACCGTGCTCGGGAAGTCGTTCAAACTCCCATACGAGATTGATTCAGCCGAAACACTTGGGACAGCCATCGCCTATCATATGACCCGCTTCGATGAGACGTTCTCGATTCCATATACTGGGGATACGGGAGACATGCAACAGACGATGGACGCGGCGTGGGAATGGATTGAGCGACATCACATCTATGTGTATCGCCTCTCACGTGGAGGGGAAACAAAATGGATCGAGCAGAATGGCGTCTTCAACTTAAAGATGAAACTGAACTACGACATGACGGCTTCCGAGGCCGCACAAGTACAAGAACGCGTCAACGAAGTGATTCGCGACATGCCGCGTGATTTGGACGAGGTCGGCAAGGTCAAATACGTGAACGACTATGTCGTCTCGCACACTGCCTATAATCTAGATAGTCTGGCCAGTCCATATACGCCGTATTCGATCTTGTTCAACGGGGAAGGGGTGTGTGAAGGCTATGCACTGACGACGCTTTTATTGTTAGAGGCGGCAGGCATCGAAGCACGTTATATTTCTGGGGAGGTCGCAAGCGGTCTCCATGCGTGGAACCTCGTTCGAGTGAACAACGAATGGTACCATCTCGATACGACGTGGAACGACCCGGTCCCGAACCAGCCTGGGAATGGCCGGACGGATTATTTCCTTATCTCGGACGCAACGCTTCGCGCGGACCATACATGGGAATTCGGTCGTTACCCCGTGACAGCCACGCAAAATATTCAATTGTGAGAGCGAAAGGTGATTCCTTTCGCTTTTTTCATACGAAAAGGACCGATCGTTCAATCGGTCCTTTGACTATTCAGGAGTTGACCACATCAGGCGATTGGTCCCTCTTGTAGGATAATTCATGATTTTGTGAAAAGGGTGTTTTCTACATCTTTAAGTGATTTTTTTATTGCGTCGCATATAGAGTAGGATGATGATAATCAATCCGATTAACACGATGAATCCGACGAAGTACCATTTCGAATCGACAGAAATCGATGATTGTTCATCGGATGTCGCATTTGCATTTGAGTTCTCACTAGCCACACTCGAGCTATTCGTAAAAATAGATCCATTCTGGTTTTTTACCGCCACACTAAACGTCTCGCTCGGAAAAGAAAGTGTTTGAATCAAGTTCGGGTCGATTGCATCTTTGGTGGAAACAACAATCATCGCCTTGTCCTCGTTCCATGGAGAGGGCTGAATCCAAGCAAATTCGGAAGACGTCTCTGGGATGAAACCATACTGTGCCAAATCAATTTGCTCGTCCTTCGTGACAATCCAATTTTCTTTTTGTTCATTGAACAAAGGGCTTTCCTCTGGATTTCCAATAAAGAAAATCGAACGATTGCTCACCATTTCTTCAGTCACTTCGCTAGAACGAACGAATTCGACTTGTTCTGTCAAAGGTGTGATCGGTAAGCCACTCATGACGTCTGCCATGTTTTGCAATGATTTCTCGTTCGCTTCATCCGGAACAACGAACAAGATGCCAGAATCCATCGTGAAGAGGCTGGCCATATTTAAAAAGACCTCATTATTTGCCTGTCCACTGTTCACGGGTAACTTGACTTGACTGTCACTCGAAACGAAAATCCAACGATCTAAATCACTTGCGTTACATGGTGCCTCTGAGCGCAATCCGTTTGCCTCAAATGATACATCTAAGAACGTTGCTTTTTTAAGTGTCGAAGCATCAACACGGATGACATGATGTCGCCATTCGTCATCGGTCTCCATGTCTGTTAAAGGAATTGAATGAGGAATACCGTTTACCCATGCAATCAATTCAGGCGAGAGGGCACCTTCTCGTTCCGCTACTAAATTTTCTGAGGCTTTGAAACGCACATCTAGCTCAACTACGGATTGCTTATCGATAACAGGGAGTGGATAAAAGTAGTTCGGACTAACGGCTTGACTCCCGCTTAACATCAAATCTGAGGCACCAAGTGTACGTAAATTAATCGTATCTCCGCTCTTTTGAATGGACGGTGCGCTCGTTAATATCAATTGTTCCCCGTTCAGTTGCTGCCGTTGTTGGACGAGCAATAGATGGTCTAACGTTCCTTCGAAAGCATCAGCATTTTCAGCGAGTACAAACATTGCATCAGCGGATTTTCCATCACTCACAAGACGGGCTTGTTCAAACAAAACTTCTTCATTTTTAGGGAGTGTCTTTAATTCTTGAATAAAATCTTTGACGGGACCATTGAAGGAGTCCGTTTGACCTACGAAAACGTAACGACCATCTAATGACTTTACCTGTTCTTCATATTGAAGGGTCACATAATCTGGATCGGTCGCATCGCCCTTTAATTGTCTGTAAAGAAGAAGACCTGCTTCTAATGAGTCTATTTTAGGTGAACTCGGAAGAACAACGGTTAACTTTTGATTTGTCGTCTGAGTGAACGGATTGGGATAGTCATTTAAGGATAGTTCAGCCTTGTTTCCGACTGAAACAAAACTAGATGGCCGAACGGTTAACCAACTTCCCGATGTATTCCCGGTATCACACATCCGCCCCTCTATAATTCCTGTGAATCGAACTGTCACTTCATGTGTGCCTTTTGTTAAATGCTGATTTTGTAGAGGTACTTTCACATTTCCTTGCGAAGTTTTCTTCGTCAACGCTACTGATTTCAATGGTTCACCATCAACATCGATTGTAAGGGCTGAGGGCGGGATCAATAATTCAGAATGCACCCAGTCAAGTGATAAGTATTTCGCTGAACCAGCTGTCTCGTCACCCACCATCGTGTATGTATATGTCCGTGAAGAGGTCTCCCCGGGCAACACGTCATCATTTGTTGTCAGCAGACGCCCACCGATATCACTTGTTGATTCGATTGGTAGAGGTGAAGGGATACTGCTGGCGGCTTGAGCAGAAGTTGTCGATAAAATCAAAAACGTACTTAGTAAATACGGCATGTAAGGTTTCATAGTGTGCTCCTCTTTAGTCGAATCGGTCTGTTTTGTACCATTTGACTTCTTGATTGAATACTATACGTTTTGTTTCAAGATAGAGTGAATAAATGACAAGTAAAATCCAAAGTTGGCTATACGTGAAGTACATCAAAATCACGGTGAAAAAGTTTTGAACGTTGAATTCAGAACGCTCGATACTGAGTGTGACAAATACTTCGGTCACAAATAGCAAAAAGGCGAGAATCCATAAGATGAGTGTAATGTTTCCGACTTCAAGTCCGATATCGATAAACAAATTAATGATGAATAAACTGTTCGAGAGAATGACTCCAAAGAAGAACAGGAAGTAAGTGAAGAAGAAGTAAATAATGTCGAACACGATTTTTTTTCGCTTCAATGAAAAAAGCTGACTCATGAATTTTAGAACTACATACTGATTTCCACGAGCCCATCGTGTTCGTTGTTTCCACCAAACGTTAAGTGTCTGAGGCTCCTGTTCCCAAGTAATCGCAGCAGGGAAGAAACGAATGTGCCATCCGAGCTCATAAACACGAATGGTTAGTTCTGTATCTTCCGCAAGTGCAGCTTCATCCCATCCCCCCAGTTCTTCGATGATCGAGCGACGGATCGCAAAGTTTGTTCCAGGGATTGTTGCGATATTGAACCATTTCCATCTACCGGCTTGAGCCATCCATTGAAAACAAATCGTTTCAATGTTGATTAAACGAGTGAGAAGTGTCTCATACGCATTTGTCACTCGGAATTTCCCTACGACCGCACCGGCTTTCGGGTCATTCAATAACCCCATGACTAAATGATAGACACTATCTTTTTCAGGTGTGTTATCAGCATCATAGACAACAATCACATCTCCGGTAGACTGAGTTAATCCATAGTTAAGGGCAGATGATTTCCCTTTCCCTGCATACGCGGGTGTGGTTTGTACGACATGGATGAAGTTGTACTTGTCTGCGAACTGTTGAGCGATTTCGCCCGTTCGATCTGACGAGTTGTCATTAATTAATATGACTTCAAGTTTGTCATGCGGGTAGGCGATTCGTGACATCGCTCGTAAAGTCGCGGCTACCACAACAGCTTCGTTATGAGCCGGAATCAAAACAGAGACTTTTGGTAAGTCTTGCATATGCTTTGACCATTCAGGGATAGGATTTCGAAATGTTATGAAGTGCCAAAACCCACCTTGCATTAAAAACATATGGTATAAAAGCATCACCCAAATCATGACGAGTGAAAATAAGAAGAGTATGTTTGCCATGATTACCCACGCTCCTTAAAGAGTCGTTTTTTACGTTGCGTGCGCAAGTAAAGTGTATATATTAAAAAAGTAAGGACTGCTACTAGCGTAATAAGGGCGAGTGCCAAAAGTGAACGTTCAAGAAATGATGTCGGGAGATACAGCTTTAGTTGATTGATTAATGGAGAACGGTCATCCCGCAATACGAGGGTGCCATCCACACTTGTGACCAATACGTCTGCTGTGCTCACCTGCTCATCTTGCTCACGCAAATTGAACCATCGGAAACCAGGAGTCGATTCCATCATGTCCACGAGAGCAGGTAAGTGCTCTATTCCGATGTAAGGATGGTAAAATCCACCAATCATCGAGTCCCGGACAATCATCATCTCATCACGTGCTCGACGCATTTCCTCGACGGGTCTAGGCAGGTCGGTACGCACATATCCGATTGTTTCCGGATACAGTGTCATCCCATGTAACAGAGTAGGCTTTGAGATGTAAGGCGTGGTCCCCATGACTTCCCAGTCGGTGTTGCTCCACTGTACTTGTCCGAAAATATTCGAAAATTGCTCTGATGCTAATTTATAGCCAGAGTGCGACATTGTGTAGTGAGGTGCTTCAAAACCTAAGGGATGCAGGTCAAGCGAGACGAGCTCATGAATGGAGCGTGTCAATTTCGAACGAATGTAGTTCGTTTCGCCTTCAAGGACCGTTTCCATGTACTGTTGATAGTCATAGTCGTTACTGAACGCTTCTTGTTGCTTTAGTATCGGGGGCGTCTCATTTGAAGGAACGAGAACAGGTTGATTGTTTTCGACATCCCAAAATTCGAAACCCTCTCCCGTTTCAGAAGAGCGATATTGATGGGTGTATCCATGTGAAATCACCGTAGCTCCGCGTTCTTCGAGCCGATTGATCACTTTGAGCAGTTCCGGACGGTCAGTATAGTGAACATTTTGTCCGCTATCGGGATCGACATACACTGCGATCACGGCTAAGAGGATTGGGATATCACGGTCTAACAAGTAATCGCCGACCTTTTCAAGAAGAACCGGATCTGTACTTGGATTAATATCCTCTAATCGAAGGTAGCCCAGATGTTCATTTTTTGCTTCGACCTTAAAAAAGTCATATAAACTGTCTGCCACGAGTAGGGAAGACCGGTTCAAGAGGTTATAGGCTCCCGAGTAAAAATGAGTATCGGTTTGAATAATCAACGGCCGTTTCGTATTTTTCTCAATCAAACTCGCGTGCACGATTGAATCATCATGATTTACCGAAAAAACAGTATCGGCTAACTCAAAGTTCAAATTTGTATCCGTTCGCGTTTGATGAAACTTTGAGACACCTTGAATACGTGTAGTGTCAAGTTTCTCGAAGACATTGAGTTGATTTACATTGTATCCAATGCCATAGAGGGGAATGTTTGACTGATTGATTTGTTCACGAGTCGATTCAGGGATTGAAGAGGGATTCACACCGTAGTAGAAAAGATGACTCGTCTTACTAAGTGAATCCGTCATTACTTCTGTATCGCGAATGATATCAATATTTTCAGAGAATCGAGAAACGAGTGCATCTAATTTGTATACTTCTGGCGGTGTATCATTCGATTGAGAACTATAAATAATTGTAACGTGAGATCCTTGTGCGTGGACCAGTTGTGGCATACAAAGGAACGCAAATAAAAAGAAGAACACTTTATAGCGCATAGCTCTTCAACTCGTTTCGCATGAGACCTAAAACGTCCTTTGTTGATTCAACGCCAGATTGGTTTGTGACGGTATAATGGGCAATATGATTCGTGAATGAAATCGTTTTTCCGTTCGAGAGGTGATAGTCCCCAATCATTTTTCTGAAGCGGTTCAAAATGATTTCCATATTTTCTTCTGAAGCATACGGTAAAATGAGAGCGAACTCCTCAGTGGATAATCGAAATTTTTTATCTGTCGTTCGTGTGGATTGATGTAACCGTTCACTAAAAAACGTTAAGAACCGCGTCGATTCTTCTGCACCATACAATCCTTTAAAATCCGATAAATGATCAATTTTGTACAAAAGAACGGTGAACGATTCACCATGACGATTTGTCCGGTCGATTTCTAATTGAAGCTCTAATTCGAAACGATCGGCATTGTCGAGTCCGGTCTCATCATCAATTGCGACGAGGCGTCTGACTTTTTCGAGTAATGCGATATTGGATTGACTCAATTGGTTGATTCGCTCGTAGATGCTCCCGCTCAAAATCACAAGACCGATAAGCCAAAGTCCATAGTAGAAGAGAGTGGCTTCTGAAAAAAGGAAGGTTTGGTCACCAGGACGAAAGAAGATATTCCAAAAATAAAGACTTCCGAATAAAAATAAGATGAATAAGGTAGTGAATAAACCAGCTCGCATTCCTGCAAACAAACTAATACATACGGCTAGGGCGATGAGCACCATTCCCTCGTTTTGTACTTTTCCTAAATCGGGCACATACATAAACAATACGGCGACGGCAAGGAGCAAAAGACCGATTTGTACACTAATCAGACTCGTTTTACGGAATGAGGTATCCATTCTCAAGTCCCCCTTCTGCTAGTAATGGTAATAAGTTATCAAATGAGTGTGTCTCTTTTGTTGAGATGTCAAGATACCCTCCGAAATATTCAGATGAAGAATCTGAGACCATCGATGACTGTAGACGTGCCATCACTTCTTCCGCGAACTCACGCTCGTCGCGTTCGAGTAAATAAAAAACAGCTAACGCATAGACGGCTTGAGATTCATAATCAACAATTCGTTCTTTTGTCACTCGGTCGTACCGACCAAACACCGGACCTTGATTAAAGGCATCTTTAAAAAACATATAGAAAGAGTTTGTCGATAATCCGAATTGTTCATAACGAAGAGCGACATAGAGTTGGTCAATCATATTGATTTCATCATCGAATTGATACGTTTTCTCGGGAATAGAATAGGACTTTGCAAAGAATGGCTCGCTCAAAGGCGCATTTTCAAGTAGTTTCTTACTGTTTTCGTATAAATCATTTGATGATGACATAAGACGGAGTGCGGATTCATCTAAATAACTAAGGGTCAACACATCACCTGTTTCATTTGTAGACCGATTGATATAATCGACGGGAAGCCCGTCTTTTACTGCATATGTCGTCAGTGGCTCGGCGATGCGTTTGGCTAAGTCGGCGTATGACCTCTCGTCAAATACATCTGCTGCCTGATATAAAGCATGAACGATTCGAGCATCATCAATCCATGCATTGGCCGGACTTTGGGTGATCGTGTCATCGCTTTGTTCGAGTCGCCAACTGACTAGATTAGAGTCATCCAAAAAATAGTGTTTGAGCACATCGACTTGCTGGGCAAATTCGTCTTCACGTTTTTGTTGAACTAAAAATAGGAAGTAAAGACCGAGGGACTCAGACAAAAATTCATGGTCCCGATTGGTGATATCTGTTTGAATCAAACTCTTGTCCGTCATTAAATGTTTTCGAATAAACGATTCAGTTGGGAATTGACTGTTATACTTTTTGGACGGTTTTGGTTCATCTGTGAAACAACCAGATAATAAAAAAAGACATGAAAGTGAGGCAAAAACGAGATATCGCATGAAAATCTCCTTATCAACTTGTCGTAAGTCATGGAATCAGGTAGACAAACAGTAATTCATTACTTGAAAGGTCTGTCCTATTCTAAAATCCATACATTATTAGAATTTATTTTTCATGATTGAATGTCAACACATAAGTCATTTGATTATTTGTACGGGCAGTGGTTAAAAAATCATTACTATATATATATCGGTATTTAATTTTAATAAATTAAGAGGAAATTAGAATTTAGGACGCTAAAAATCTTTTATCAACTTTTTTAGTGTTTAGGAATTGAAGCATAGAAATACCTCGTAAAATTCGGATTGGAAATCCAGATTTTACGAGGTATTTTTAACGTCCTTTTGCAGTTTTTATAAATATTTCTCATAAGGGGTTCTATTTTTCTGAATTGATGCTGGCGTTCCATATGCGATTATACCAGAAGGCAAATCTTTGACGACGGTCGCACCAGCACCGACAACGGTATCGGATTCAATGAGAATATTATGAATGACCGTCGCCCCCATTCCGACGAAGGATCGTTCATTAAGTCGAACATTCCCTCCGAGGTGAGCACCTGGCGCAACAGAAGAGAAAGGTGCGAGATGGCAGTTATGATCGACAGAAGACATCGTATTGACGACGTTGTGTGCCTCAAGAACCGTATTTGAATTGATGACACTCCCTGCCATCACAGCTACTCCTGGACCAATGGTTACATTTTTGCCGATGATGGCACTTGGATGAACGGCAGAGATGAATTCAAAATCTGAAGCCTTATCTAAAATTTTTTGTGCAACAATTGAGCGTTGAACATTGTCTCCGATTCCGATAATGCCCTTTCGGATCATGATGTTTGAGCCAATGACTCCTAGAACTGGATATCCGTAAATCATTTTCCCAATCAAGTTTGGACTATCATCATAGATTCCTGCGATTCGATAGATTCCGATTAGTTCTAACAAATCGATTAATACTTGTGCGTGCCCGCCTGCACCAAAAATCACAATCCATTCCATATGAAAGCCCCTCCTTTTTTGTATAAACATGCTGCAATGTTCATCGGTAAAGACAATATTGCCGATTCTCTTGATTTCAAACAAAACGGAAAAGAAGTTGTGAGTTTATTTTCGGTACCATTTTAAAAACAGTGATGCGTTGCAAAAAAGTTTCATGAATTTCTGTTTGATTGTTTTAGGCAATGGCTAATTCGAAAGGGTAACAATTTCTGGGAGGAGGTTATGATGATGTCACTGACGTTCATGTATATTACCAATCAGCCGAAAATCGCGCAGTTGGCTGAACAAAACGGAGTGGATTGGATTTTTGTTGATTTAGAATTGAACGGTAAAGTCGAGCGCCAGGGGCACTTGGACACGGTGATTTCTAGGCATACGATGCATGACGTCAGTCGCGTCCGATCTGTACTGAAGCATGCCAAATTACTCGTCCGACTTAATCCGATTCACTCGGGCTCGGCGTATGAGGTGAAGGAGGCCATTTCGCGTGGGGCGGACATTTTGATGCTTCCTTATTATAAGACGGTTGAGGAAGTGGAACGCTTCATCGAATTGGTGGAAGGACGCGTAAAGGTTTGCCTCCTTTGTGAGACAAGAGAAGCGGTCGAGTGCATGCCCGACGTCCTTCGACTAACTGGAATTGACTATATTCATATCGGGCTAAACGACCTTCATTTGAGTTATCAGCAGAACTTTTTGTTTGAACCGCTCACGAATGGACTCGTTGAAGCGATTGTCACTCAAATTCGTGAAGCAGGAATTCCTTATGGGTTTGGTGGCATTGCCCGTATCGGGGAAGGGCACATTCCGGCGGAAAAAATCATTGCAGAGCATAAGCGTCTTGGTTCGTCGTTGGTCATCCTGTCCCGTAGTTTTTGTCACCTCGGATCTGTTGAAAAAATAACGGCTAATCAGGCTCAACTATTCCAAGAAGGGGTATGGAGAATTAGAGCATATGAACAACAGCTCGAATCGATGCCATCGGAATGGTTTGAGCTGAATCGTCTGATTTTGACGCGAGACGTGCAAGCCATCACTTCGGATAGACAGCAAAAGAAGGGGATTTTTTCATGAACATTTGGGTGACGGGGATGCGTTTATCTCCAGAACAACAAAAACAGTTGGAAGAACGGGGACATGAGGTCACAGTTCTTCAGAAAGAGTCAGAAATTCAAGGACGAGATGTATCTGAAGTAGAAGTGCTCGTCTGTCAGAACGTGTTTGCCTACCGAGCACTTGAAGATTTTCCTCGATTGAAGGTCGTTCAAGCCGTAAGCGCCGGGCTCGACCGCTTGCCGGTCGCAACATTAGAGAAACGGGACATTCACGTCTATAACGCCGGTGATACATATGCCGTGCCAATGGCGGAATGGGTCGTCTGGCAATTGCTCGACTTTATAAAACATGGTGCTGCGTTTCGGGAAAAACAACAAAATCGTCAGTGGGAAAAAGAACGGCGTCTGCGCGAGTTGAGTGGGAAGACCGCTGTCCTTCTCGGCGTGGGGAACGTCAGCAAGGCGATTGCGAAACGATTACATGCTTTCGAGATGCGCGTCATCGGTGTCGGTCGTCGACCGAAAGACGTTCCATTTGTCGATCGATATGTGTTGATGGATGAACTCCATGAGGTCTTACAAGAAAGTGACGTCATCATTCTCGCGTTGCCACTCACGGATGAAACGTATCATCTGATTGATGAGGCGGCCATTGCGGCAATGAAAGAGGATGCGATCCTCATGAACGTCGCCAGAGGGGCGATCATCGACGAGAGTGCACTCGTCGAAGCGCTCAGAGAAGGTAAGTTTTTCGGTGTCGCACTCGATGTGTTTGAGACAGAGCCGATTCAACCTGACCATCCACTCTATGAATTTGAATGGGTGAGTCTCACGCCGCATAACTCCTATGTGTCGGACCGTGGGAATGAGCGGCTGTTCCGTAACGTGATGATGAATCTAGATCAAGAGGAACAAGAAATCACATAAGGACCGTCTCTTTGCGGTCATAGCGATTGACGAATCAGGTACGCTGGTTCGTCTTTTTGTGTTCTACAAGTGGGGGAGTCAGCAGTTTGATAATTCACTAAAAAATTATTCATCACTCTTTCTAGTTCGGATTTATCCCAAAATTTGAATGGGAAGAACGAGATATAGTCACTCATCGCGGATTGCTTGATGAGAAAACAACGAAGGAGTGTGAATGCATATGCGTCATACGAACCCGCTCGTTAGCATCATCGTGCCCGTCTACAACACGAGCGCTTATTTACGTCAGTGTTTGACGAGTCTGGTAAACCAGACCTATCCAAACCTTGAAATCATCGTCATCAACGATGGTAGCACCGATCAAAGTCTCGACATCATGTTGGAATATGATGACGACTCTCGTGTGAAACTGATTGATCAGACGAACCGCGGGTGCTCGTTTTGTCGCGACCGGGGGATGCGGATGGCGACAGGTGAATATTTGATGTTCATCGATAGCGACGATTGGTTGGACATGGATGCGATTCGTCTGTTGGTGGAACATGCCGAGCACGAGCAGGCCGATGCCGTCATGGGGACATACGTCCGTGAGTATGAGGGTCGCTCGTTACCGAAACGAATCTTCGATGCGGATTTTCTGTCCTATGATGCGAAGGATACGAGACGGTTCGTGCATCGACGTTTGTTCGGACTCGTCGGGGAGGAGCTTGCCTTCCCAGAAACGGTCGATGCGCTCAACTCGAACTGCATTACGCTCTATCATCGAGACCTGATTCGACATTTGTCATTTTCGAGTCCGTACGGGACGTTCGTCGATCTTTACTTCCAAATTCAAGCGCTCGAAAATTGTCAGCGTTTCATCTACATCGATTACCCCGTCTACCACTATCGGAAAACAAACGCACAGTCAGAAACTAGCGTATATCACCGAAATTTTATCGAGTCACGACTGGAGTTCTTTCAAATGTTAAAAGATTATATCGAGGAGCATGAACTCGGAGAGGATTACCATCGCGCTTTATACAATCGAATCGCTCTGAGCATGATCGGGATTGGTTTGAACGAACTCGTTTCGAATAAACCGTTCTATGCCCAGGCAGAGACGTTGAAGCAAGTATTGCGTCAAAAGGAATACAAAGACGCCTATGCCCAAATCGACATGCGTTATTTTGATTTGAAATGGCGTTCCTTCTTTCAACTATGTAAATACGAGCAAACGGTACCTCTCGTTCTGATGCTCCGCGGTGTCGACTACTTACGTAAACGTGTATAGGGAGGATCACCCGATGAAACAAGTCCTAATGGTCGCGTCCGTCATATCGATGATTGAGAGCTTTAACCGAGATAACATCCGAACCCTGCAAGACATGGGATATGAGGTACATGTCGCCACGAACTATAAATGGGGCAGCATGTATAGTGATGAAAAACTTGAACGTGTCAAACAGAGTTTAGAATCAGAAGGTGTGACCCTGTTTCAGATTGATTTTCATCGAGATATTAAAAAGATGAACAATCATATCCGTGCCTATCAACAGCTGAAGCGAGTCATGACCCTTCATACGTATACGTTCATCCACTGTCATTCCCCGATTGGCGGGGTGGTCGGACGGTTAGTCGCCAGACAGACGAACACACCCTGTATGTATACGGCACATGGCTTTCATTTTTTCAAAGGAAGTCCGTCCCTGAATTGGATGTTGTACTATCCGGTGGAGCGAACGCTTGCCAGATTGACGGATACGATTGTGACAATCAACGAAGAAGACTATTCAAGAGCTCAGACGTTCAAGACGTCCCATACGTATCGCATCCCAGGAATCGGGGTCGACACGAAGCGAATCGAGCAGGTAAAAATCAATCGTCCGCAGAAGCGACGTTCTTTTGGCGTCGAGGCCGAAGCGGACTTTGTCCTTCTATCGGTAGGCGAACTGAATGAGAATAAAAACCATGAGACCATTATTCGAGCTATTTCCTCCTTACATGACCCGACCATTCGATACTGGATTGCAGGAACTGGAGATGGAAGAGAGCGCCTCGAACAGGTCATTCAGGAATTAGGACTGGAGGATCGGGTAAGGCTCCTCGGTTTTCGGGATGATGTATTCGAAATCATGAAAGCGGCGGATTGCTTCGTCTTTCCATCGAAGCGGGAAGGACTCGGGATGGCGGCACTTGAGGCAATGGCGGCGGGGTTACCCATCATCACATCGAATATCCATGGAATCAACGATTATTCAGTTGACGGGGTGACCGGGTTTAAATGTGCGCCGAACGACGTAGAAGGATTTGCGCGTGCGATTCAAACGATGCGTTTTGATTTCGACTTATCACGTCAGATGGGCTTACGGAACACGGAATCGGCTAAGGCCTATGATATCGAACGCTCCCATGCGGAAATGAAAAACATCTACGATACGTTCACCGGAAGACGACCTTCCTGATAGTTTATAAAAAGATGGTCAACATTTCTTTTGGATTGTCAGAGGGGCAAGGGTAAGTAGTAACCACACAACGATTCAATCTACTAGAAACTGCAGCTACGTACTTTGAAGGAGGGTTCACACGTGAATAGTCAGACCATGCTTCTGGCGGATTTACTCGCCGTTTTTAAAAAGAGTAAACTCCTGATTTTCTTGACCGTTTTGATTGGGGGCGGAACAGCCTACTATTTAAGTCAGTATGTCGTCGAACCAACTTACGAGGCATCGACACAAGTACTCATTGTTCCGAAACAAGAGGTAGGGTCAAACATTGTCGACAGCACCCAAATTTCCTCTTCTCTGTCGCTGATCAACACATATCGAGTCATCATGCGGAGTCCTGCCATTTTGAATGAAGTGAAAACACAAGTACCGAATGCACCAACAGATATCAGTGAGATTCTCCTCGTCGAGAGTGAGGAAGAGTCACAAGTCATCAACATTGTTGTCTCACACAGTGACCCGGTTGTCGCAACGGACATTGCAAATGTCATTACTGAAGTGTTTGCGAATGAGATTCCGGACTTGATGAACATCGACAACGTACGTGTCTTGTCTGTTGCCGAAGTTCCGGCATTCCCGGTGTCACCCAATATGTTGATTTATACGGCAATCGGAGTGGTTCTCGGCTTTGTCGTCGGAAGTGTGCTCGCACTCGTTCGCTACACGTTCGATAAGCGAGTTCGGGATGAGAAAGAGGCCGAACAACTCCTCTCACTCCCGGTCATCGGTAACATTCCTGTCATCGAAAAGCGAGACATGGCCGCGAAGCGGTCTAAACAAGAACCTGTGACAGAAGTAAATCCTTCCGTGAAAGGGGATGAAAAGCATGTTTCATCTGCCAAAGACACAAGACAAAGCTCGTGAGACGAGACGAAGTTTAATCACGCTTGTCAATCCGCAGTCTCCCATTGCGGAACAGTATCGAACGATTCGGACCAATCTACAATTTACGTCACTCGGGGCGGACTTACGGTCGGTTGTCGTGACGTCTGCCTCGCCTGGCGAAGGGAAGTCGACGACGGCTTCGAACCTTGCCATCGTCTATGCACAACTAGGGAAGCGTGTCTTGCTCATGGATTGTGACATGCGAAAGCCGACTGCCCATTTCACGTTTCAACTACCTGGCCAATTAGGACTCTCGACGATTCTGGCGAAACGGACGACCCTAGAGCGTTCGATCCAATCGACGCAAGTGCCGAAGCTGCACCTTCTTCCTGCGGGACCGATTCCACCGAACCCTTCGGAGTTGTTGGCTTCCCCGATGATGAAGACGCTATTAGAAGAACTTAAACACATGTATGACATGGTCATTATCGACGCTCCTCCTCTCATGCAGGTGGCGGATAGCCGAATTCTTGCAAGTGAGGCCGACGGAACGATTCTCGTCATCAGCTGTGAAACGTCAAACCGTGACTATGTCCTCAAGGCAAAAGAACAGCTGGAGTTATCAGGAGCCAATCTCCTCGGTCTCGTCATGAACAAACGTGAAAGAGGAAAAGATCGGTATTATCACTATAAGTATGATTGAATCGCTTGAAGGAGGAGAGGGCGATGCGGATTGTTCACATAAATGCGATCCATGAAGTGATGAGTACGGGCCGAATCTGTAAAGAACTCTCGACCATCGCCAATCAATCCGGTCATGAGAGTTATGTGGCCTATGCGCGCGGACCTGAGACGGGGTCGGGATTTCGGATTGGTTCTCCATTCGATCAAAAACGTCACGCGCTCTTGTCTCGTGTCACAGGAAAACAAGGGTATTCATCCAAGCGTGCCACGTCGGAGTTGATTGCACACTTTGAAGCGAATCGACCGGACGTCGTGCATCTCCATAATTTGCACTCGAACTATATTCATCTGGAGACGTTGATGACATGGCTTGCGAAAACGGACACACCGACCGTATTGACCTTACATGATTGTTGGTTCTACACCGGGAAATGTACCCATTATACGAGTACCGGCTGTGATCGCTGGCAAAATGGCTGTGGAGATTGTCCGAGACTCGCGCTTGATAATCCGAGTTGGGGGCTTGACCGTACCGCACTCATGTGGCGAGACAAACAGAGCTGGTTTCGTGCCATTCCTCGTCTTGCGGTCATCGGGGTATCAGACTGGATCACGACGGAAGCACGCTTCTCATTCCTCGGGCAAGCTGCCATCATCCGACGTATTTACAACTGGATTGATCCGACGATATTTTATCCGAGGGAGACGAACCGTTTACGCCACCGACTCGGACTGAACGACCGTTTCGTCTTGCTTGGGGTCGCTAGCTTATGGGATGACTCCAAAGGGTTAAATAAATGGATCGAAGTAGCGGAACAATTGGAGGATGCCACCGTGATTTTGGTAGGGTCTTTACCGAATAGACGGTTACCGGAGAACGTGATTCACATTCCTTTGACAAACGACGCCTCGGAACTTGCTGAGTATTATGCACTTGCCGACGTCTTCTTAAATCTATCGGAAGAAGAATCCTTCGGGAAAGTGACCGCCGAAGCAATGGCTTGCGGCACTCCAGCAATTGTCTTGGACGGGACGGCAAACCCTGAACTCGTTCCGACATCTTGCGGGATTGTCGTCCCGAGTCATAGTCAAGATTACCTGATGGATGCCATCGCGCGTATCAGACGAGACGGGAAAGACATGTATACGGAAGCATGTGTCCAACATGCGCATCATGCCTTCCGATTGGAAGATCGTTGCAACGATTATTTGAACGTCTACGAGGAGTTAATTGATCAGAAAGGAAGGGATTCTTTATGGCACAGCCATTCGTCTCCATCATCATCCCCGTCTACAATGGAGCAGACTATTTGAGCGAGACAATCGAAAGTGCACTCGCCCAGACGTATGAGCACGTTGAAGTAATCGTGGTGAACGACGGCTCTAACGATGGGGGGGCGACTGCTGCCATCGCTAAAAGATATGGCGATGCCATTCGCTACTTTGAAAAACCGAACGGTGGGGTATCGACCGCTTTGAATCTAGGGATTTCAAAGATGCGAGGTGATTGGTTTTCGTGGCTCAGTCACGATGATTTATATGAGCCTGATAAAATCAAGACGCAAGTGCATCATTTGAATCAATTGGGCGAAACATCGTCCAACTTTATCCTAGGGTGTGGGACAAAGCTCATCGATGGGGAGGGCAATCCGATTTATCGTCCTCGCCGTAAGCCGAAAGGACACTTTACGCCCGAAGAGATGTTTGCCTATCAATTGCTGGAAACGTGCCTGAGCGGATGTGCGTTGTTGATTCCGAAGCATGCGCTTGAAGAGGTGGGCGGATTCCCGACATCGTATCGCTATATCCAAGATTGGGTCTGTTTTACGGAACTGGCACTTGCGGGATACCAGTTCAAGATGACGACCGAACCACACGAGAAGTCGCGCATCCATGCGAAACAACAGACGAAAAAAATTAGCGATCTTGCACCGATTGAGACGGCACGTTTCTTCGAGGATCTACTCATTCGGTTGGATGCGAAAACGAGCGAACCGACACAGGCGATTCGCACCGTGTTCCATGCGATTTATCGTTCCACTTCGAGAGAGACGAGGGACGATTTAATGAAACGGTACGGAGGGGACCGACATATGAGTCCGTTCATGCAAAAAAGACTCCAAGTCACATCATTTTTCTATCACTACCTCGTGACGGCTTATCGAGGAATGGTAAATCTGCGCTATCGTTGACGCACGTAAAGGAGGAGACCGTATGTGGATTTATCTTGTGAACATCTTGTCGTTGATTGCGTGGGCGGCACTCCTCTTACGTGATGATGGGATCAAACACGGCAAGCTCTTATTCGTGTCGATTGCTACGTCCCAATGGATTATCTTGTCAGGATTCCGCGACTTTAGTGTGGGAGATGACACGATGGCGTACAAATGGATGTTCGACGAAACGACACGCATCTCATGGGAGCGCCTTGCCAATCATTTTGTCGGTGTCATGACTGGTGCAGAGGAAGGCAAAGATCCAGGTTACTATTTGATTCAAAAAGTGATTCAACTCGTGACTGAGAACTATCAATGGTACTTATTGATTGTGGCCTTACTGTTTCTTATTCCGTTCGGCATTTGGATTTATCGAAATTCGACGGAACCGTTGCTCAGTTTCCTCATTTTTTCAACGCTGTTTTATTCCTTTTTTGCGATTACCGGCATTCGTCAAACGATTGCCACCGCCTTGGCAGTGCTGGTCGGGTACTATTTTATTCAAAACCGAAGATTTTGGCCCTTTATCGGAATCATTTTGTTGGCGGCGACCATTCATAAATCCGCACTCGTGTTCCTCCCGTTCTACTTTTTGGCGACGAAAGCCATCACGTCGCGATATTTACTGGTGATGGGTGCATTGATTCCGTTCCTCTTCATTTTTCGGATGCCGTTGTTCGAACTGTTCCGTTCCATCAGCGGGTACGAAGAATATGATTACTATACGGGTGCAGGCACATATAACTTCTCATTGCTACTCGTCATGATTACTGTCGTCGCACTTTGGCGGCGTGAACAGATGATTGAGGCCAATCCGAACGTGACGCACTACTTGAACGCTTTGTTGTTGGCGTTATGCTTTTTACCGCTCACGTTTATCAATCCCTCGATGATGCGAATTGTTCAATACTTCTCGATCTTCATCATGCTCTTGATTCCAGAAATACTCCGATCGTTCGATCGAAGAGAACGACTTCTCGTGTATTATGTGGCCATCAGTATGCTATTGTTCCTATTCGTTCGCAATGAACCAGTCTATCTGTTCTTTTGGCAACAGAAGTAAGGGGGGAGTCACGTGGCGACAAAAGTTGAATTTGATGAACAGGCGAGTACCCGACAAATCAAGATTGGCGTAATGATGTCGTATGTCGCCATCGGATTTAATATTTTGGCAGGACTCTTTTATACGCCTTGGATGATTGCGGAGATCGGGAAAGCGAACTATGGGCTGTATATGCTGTCACTCTCGCTCGTCAGCATTTTCGCACTCGACTTTGGATTGGAGGCAGCGGTCTCTCGCTTTCTCTCTAAATACCACGCATTAGGTGACCAAAAAGGGGCTGCCAAATTTTTAGGGGTGGCATTCAAACTATTTATAGCAGTTGCCATCTTGATTGGAATCGCATTGGTCGGGGTCTATTTCATGATTGATACGATTTATGCGAGTTTGTCCGCATCTGAAGTGGAGACGTTAAAAATACTGTTTATCATGGTCGGCTTCTACATTGTCGTCTTGTTCCCGACAAAACCGTTCAATGGGATTATGATTGCAAATGAACGGTTTGTCGTGTTGAACTGGTTCAACCTGTTCGAAAAGATGGCGACGGTCCTGTTGATGGTTGGTGCACTTCTGCTCGGTTATGGCTTATATGCGCTCGTATTTGTCAATGCGCTCGTCGGGATTTCAATCATTATCGGGAAAGGGTTCTATTTGTTCCGCAGGACGGATACGTTGATCGATTTCTTACACAATAGCCGCTCCATGTATCGTGACATTTTTTCATTTTCTTCATGGACGACCGTCATTGCCATCGCCCAACGGTTTATCTTAAACATCACACCGACAATCCTTGGGGCTTTGGCGAGTAGTGCCTCCATCGCTTTATTCTCAATCGGGATGGTCATTGAAGGATACGTATGGACAATCTCATCTGCCATCGGCTCTCTTTTCTTACCGAAAGTGACAAGGATGACGACTCATAATCGTCAATCTGAGCTCGAGGATCTGTTGATTCGAGTCGGACGAATTCAGCTGTATATCGCCGGATTAATCATCGTCGGGTTTGCCACGATTGGTCGTGAGTTTATCGGTTTATGGGTCGGTGAATCGTTCTTCCCTTCATATATTGTAGCGCTTCTTTTGATTCTTCCTGGACTGATCACGTTTACACAGGAGATTGCCCAAACGACCTTGATCGCTGAAAATAAAATTAAGTATCGGGCGTTTGCTTCTCTCATTGTCGCAATCGTTAGTGTGGTTTTATCGCTTCTATTATCTCCACAATATGGTGCGATTGGTGCAGGAATCGCAATCTTCGTTGGGAATATAGTGGGTTCGATCGTCTTCATGAACATCGTATACATGCGTGTCCTCAAGCTTAACATGTGGCGTTTCTTCTATAAATGTCATTTAAAAATTGCACCAGCCCTTCTATTCCTTGGGGCTATGGGGATGATTCTTCAACGGTACTTCCCTGTCGACTCGCTAATCTACTTCTTACTGAAAGCAGCATTTCTCGGAATCCTTTATTTCATATTCCTCTGGCTATTCACGTTTCGGGATGACGAAAAGAGACTCTTGCAGGGTCTGGTTAGCTATCGACGAAAGGCATCTTGAAAAAGATGTCTTTTTTCATTTCAGCAAACTTTCAACATGTCATGTTTCAAAAAAATGATAATCCGTTCCTTCCTATTTTTATGATTTGTCGGGTAACACGTTACTATCAACCCAATTGCAGTCAATTATTTTCCAATCTTTCACCATGTTTAGTCATCAGGAAAAGGAGAGGGTTTGCGATGTTTACGGGTAAAACCTTATTGATTACGGGAGGTACTGGATCGTTCGGAAATGCAGTCATGCAACGATTTCTGAAAACAGATATAAAAGAGATTCGCATCTTCTCTCGAGACGAAAAGAAGCAGGACGATATGCGCAAGTTGTACCAAGACGATAAGCTCAAATTTTATATCGGGGACGTCCGAGATGTGAACAGCGTCCGTAATGCCATGTACGGTGTCGACTACGTCTTTCATGCAGCAGCGTTGAAACAAGTGCCTTCCTGTGAGTTCTTCCCACTCGAAGCCGTCAAAACGAACGTACTCGGGACTGATAATGTCTTGACGGCAGCAGTCGAGCAACACGTCAAAAAAGTCATCTGCCTGTCGACCGATAAAGCGGCCTATCCAATTAACGCGATGGGCATTTCGAAGGCGATGATGGAAAAAGTGTTTGTCGCGAAAGCAAAAGCGGTTCGTCCCGATCAGACGCTCATTTGTGGCACGCGATATGGCAATGTGATGGCCTCTCGTGGCTCAGTCATTCCACTCTTCGTCGAACAAATCAAGCGGGGTGAACCTTTGACGGTGACCGACCCGTTCATGACACGTTTTCTAATGAGTTTGGAAGATGCAGTCGAACTCGTCGTCTTCGCTTTCACTCATGCGCACGCGGGAGACATCATGGTTCAAAAAGCCCCAGCCTCGACGATTGGAACGTTGGCACAAGCACTCATCGAACTGTTTGGTGTCGATAATCCAATCAAAGTGATTGGGACACGCCATGGAGAAAAGCAATACGAGACACTCTTGACGCGTGAAGAAAACGTGGTGTCGGAGGATATGGGTGGATTCTATCGTGTCCCAGCTGACACGCGGGACCTCAACTATGAAAAATACTTTAGCGAGGGTAGTAAAAAATTGACCGTCGAGGGTGAATATAATTCAGCCAATACTGAACAATTGAACGTCGAACAAGTGAAGCAATTGCTCATGAAACTTCCTTATATCCAACAAGAGTTGAAAAGTTGGGTGAAGGTCTCATGAACATCTTACTTACAGGAGCGAACGGGTTCGTCGGGAAAAATTTGAGAGCAGCATTGGAAACGGAAGGGCATAACGTGTTCGCCCAAACACGTGAGACGGACGAGGAAACGTTCATGACCTACTGTCGCAATGCGGAGTTCATCTATCATCTGGCTGGTGTGAATCGACCGAAAGAGGAGAACGAGTTTTTTGAAGGGAATGTCGGCTTCACCGCGCATCTTCTCGAGATTCTTACACAAGCGAAGAATCAGGCACCAATCGTTTATGCGTCCTCGGTGCAAGCCGAACTCGACAACCCATACGGACAAAGTAAGCGGGAAGCCGAACGATTGTTGTTCGAAGAGGGTGAACGAACAGGGCGTCGTGTGATGATCTATCGCTTGCCGAACTTGTTCGGCAAATGGAGTCGCCCTCATTATAACAGCGTCGTCTCCACATTTTGTGACCGTGTCGCTAAGGAAGAACCCATTGAGATTCATGACCCGAATCGTACGGTAACACTCGCTTATATCGATGACGTGATGAAGTCGTTCCTTCATGCATTGTCTCATCCGACCGATACGGGGTATCAGCATGTTCCGACACACGAGCCGATCTCTTTAGGACGACTGGCTGACTTGCTCTATACGTTCCGAGACAGTCGCAACACGCTTTCCATTCCCGCGTTAGACGATGCGTTCACAAAGCAGCTGTACAGTACGTATCTGAGCTATTTACCGGTCGATGCGTTCGGATATGACTTATTGAAGCATGAGGATGAGCGTGGATCGTTCACCGAATTTATTCGGACGCCAGACCGTGGACAGGTTTCGGTCAATGTGGCGAAGCCGGGAATCACGAAAGGGAACCATTGGCATCATACGAAAAATGAAAAGTTTTTAGTCGTCAGTGGAGAAGCGAAGATTCATTTTCGAAAAGTGGGCGAACAGGAAGTCCATTCTTACTTCGTGACGGGTGAGATGATGCGTGTCGTCGATATACCTGTCGGCTATACACACAGCATTGAGAATGTCGGGACGGGAGACTTGGTGACGGTCATGTGGGTAAACGAAGTGTTCAACCCGGACGAGCCAGATACTTACTTCATGGAGGTGCAAGATGAAACGACTCAAAGTGATGACCATCGTCGGGACGAGACCCGAGATCATACGCCTATCGGCCGTCATTCATAAACTCGAGCAATCCGAAGCCATCGAGCATATCCTTGTTCATACCGGACAAAATTATGATTACGAGTTAAACGAGGTGTTCTTTCAAGACTTCGGCCTAAGAAAACCAGACCATTTTCTCAATACGGCGACAGGGAGTCCCATGGAGACGATTGGTAACATCTTGATCCATATCGACCCGGTTCTCGAACAGGAACGCCCAGACGCGGTATTGATTCTAGGCGACACGAACTCTTGCCTTTGTGCCATCGCCGCCAAGCGTCGAAAAATCCCAATCTTCCATATGGAAGCGGGCAATCGCTGCTTCGACCAGCGCGTACCGGAAGAGACGAATCGAAAGATTGTTGATCATACGGCAGATATCAACATGCCGTATAGCGATATCGCCAGAGAGTATCTTCTTCGGGAAGGGGTGCCACCTGAGCGAGTCATCAAAACGGGTAGCCCGATGTATGAGGTCTTGCATCGACAACTAAAAAACATCGAACAATCCGATGTGGTGGCGCGACTAGGTTTGGAGCATGATCGTTACTTTGTTGTTTCTGCCCATCGTGATGAAAATATCAGCTCCGATGAAAATTTCTTCGATCTCATTGACACCCTGAACGCGATTGCCGAGACGTACAATCTGCCTCTTGTCATCTCGACCCATCCGCGAACGGCGAAACGGATTGGAGAAACGGGTGTGACTCTCCACCCGAACATTCGCACGCTGAAACCGCTTGGATTCAATGACTACGTTCAATTACAGCTTCATGCAAAAGCAGTGCTGAGCGATAGCGGAACCATTAGTGAAGAGAGTTCGATTCTTGGCATTAAAGGACTGAATATCCGTCAAGCACATGAACGCCCGGAAGCCATGGAGGAAGGGGCGGTCATGATGGTCGGATTGAAGCAAAATCGGGTGCTCCAAGCCCTTCGGATTTTAAGTGAAGCAGAGCAAACGACGAGACTTGTAGACGATTATGCGATGCCAAACGTATCTGAAAAAGTATTGCGTATTATCTTGTCGTATACCGACTATGTGATGCGGGAAGTATGGAAGCAAAACGTGACGCTCACTGAAAAGAAAGAGGTGTAAATCGTGACGAAACAACGCTTGGTCTTCATATCAAATATCGCAGCACCATATCAGGTCAAATTTTGTGAGGCGTTACAACCCTATTATGCGACAGAATTTTGGTTTTATGAACAGTTGACGGACCGACGCCCTGACTGGTGGGCCATGCCTTTAGGGCCACATTGTAAAATTCTAAAGGGATCGGTTTACTCGAATCGATTTGATTACTCCTCACTCGATGTATTTGTTCAACTGATTCGATTCCGACCGCATATTTTAATGCTAGGAGGGTTTTCGGCATTTCACTTTCTCCTCCTTCATTTAGGAAAACTACTCGGCATCCGGGTTGTGTTCTTGAGTGAACCGCTTCGAAACGTGTCGCACGAGGATGCCGGAGAAAATACGCTATGGACGAAAGAGAATCCGTCACGAAAAGTGAAATGGATGCGTCGATTATTCAAGAAAGCAGATCTTATCTTTGGGATGGGGGAAGTGGCTAAGAATCAATTCATTGAAGAGATTGGATTTTCGGAACAGCAGGTCGTCAATGCTCCATACCCAATCGACATCGAAGCACATATTGACCACCCTCTGCGTCAAAAGAAACAACACGATCCCATTCAAATTTTGTTCGCCAATCGATTGATTGATCGCTATCAACCACTTGTCGCGCTCGAAGCCTATAAAAGTTTGAAAGCAGAATATCCTCATATTTCTCTCGCTATGAATCGAGATGGACATTTGGCTGAGGCGTGTCGACGCTACATCAAAGAAGAACAACTAGAGGATGTCTTCTTTTTGGAAAATATTGAGTCGTGGGATTCTTTGCATAAAGTGTATCAAGCAGCTGACATCCTGGTTCTCCCGGCAACGTATTCGAATGGTAATTTGACGATCATTGAATCCTGTGCTTCCGGGATGGGGATTGTCGTCAGTCATGAGGTCAACAATGTCGCAAGGCACCTTCATGAAAATGTGAATTGTTACAAGTGCGATCCGACGGCTGAATCACTTGCGACACAACTCCGAAAATACCTTGATCACCCCGAACGATTGACCGAACATGGGGAACGCTCTAAAGAACTGATCGTCCACCGTCTAAATGTCAATACAGCCAAAACATATGCTGAGTTACTTTATCCATTTAATCGCAAAGGAGACGCCAATCATGCTCAAACTCATGTTACTCGGAGGGGCAATGCATCAAGTTCCGGTCATACTCAAGGCTAAGGAACTAGGGATTTTCACAATCCTTTGTGATTATTTACCGGATAATCCAGGTCGTCTCGTCGTTGATCGGTACTATCCGGTCAGCTCCCTTGACCGAGAGAGCGTGCTCGACATTGCAAGACGAGAACAAATTGATGGGATTTTGGCATACGCATCAGATCCAGCCGCTCGAACCGCGGCGTTTGTAGGAGAAGCATTAGGTTTAAAGACCAACCCACTTCAAGTCGTCGAGACGTTAACAAACAAAGCGAAATTTCGGGCGTTTTTACAAGATCATGGTTTCGCCGTCCCAAGAACGTATGCGTTCACAGATGTGGAGTCGGCCGTAATCACGTTGCGAGACATGGAAGGGGAGTTCGTCATTAAACCCGCAGATACATCCGGTAGTAAAGGAATTAGTAAATGGTGCTATGAGGATGGTGTAGACCGACTCCGCCAACAAGTTTCTGCTGCTTTCGACATATCATTCGGAGATGAGGTAGTCGCAGAAGAATTCGTTCGACGGGACGGTTATCAAGTTGGTGGAGACGGATTTATCGTGAATGGACAATTAGTGTTTCGATGCTTCGGCAACAATCACTTCAACGAACGAGGGGTGAATCCTTTCGCTCCAATAAGTTTGAGTTTCCCGAGTATCCATCCTCCACATATACTTGACCGGGTGCATGAGACGTTGCAACGGATGATCACACAAGTCGGACTTCAACACGGACCACTCAACTTTGACATCTTTGTCAAAGGTGATGACATCTATTTGATGGATATTGGACCACGAAACGGTGGGAATTATATTCCTCAAATCATTGAGCAAGCAACGGGAGTCGATCTGGTCAAAGCGACCATTGATTTGGCACTCAATCGTCCAGTCTCGCTCGAAATGAAACCTGTCACCGTGCCAAACGCATATTTCACTTTAACAAGTCAACAAGCAGGGCATTTCATGGGACTCAGTTTCATGAAAGACGATTACACGATCATGCAAACCAATTTATATCAAGCGATTGGAGCGGAAATTTCTCGTTTTGATCGGTCGAATCGGGCAATCGGAATCCTATTCCTTCAATTCGAAGATGTTGATGCGATGCTTCGACTTCTAGATGATCCTGAGCGATGGATGACACTTCATATCGTTTCTAACGAAGAAATAGAAGTAGTAGATGTCCGAGAATCATCTTCATCCGTACAAATCGTTCGTACCGAGTAAGTTCGAAGTCAGATTTGGCTTTGTTCAAATGAGATAGGGGGCGACACAAGCATGAATCATTCAAACGTAGAATTTCACGCACTTGTCGGTAATCACCGACCGAATGAGGAGGGAGTATATGTTACACATCGTTGATATTCAATCAAGTACACCACCGTTACCATCACGTGACCCCGTCATTCCGGTCATTCAGTCGGCACTCCCTCCATTTGAAGAATATGTGGAAGAGATTCGGTCGTTATGGGAATCTAAATGGCTGACGAACAGTGGGACGAAGCATCAACAACTCGAACAAGCATTGAAAGACTATTTGAATGTCGAACAGGTAGCACTTTTCACGAACGGTCACTTGGCATTAGAGACGGCGATTGAGGCGCTCGAGTTGACAGGAGAAGTCATCACGACACCGTTTACGTTCGCCTCGACGACACACGCGTTGGTCCGAAAAGGATTGACACCGGTCTTTGGAGACATTCGGGCAGACAACTATACGCTGGATGCTTCAAAAATCGAGCGGTTGATCACCTCGAAAACATCCGCCATTCTACCCGTGCACGTATATGGAAATGTTTGTGATGTCGAAGCCATTGAGGCGATTGCGAAAAAACATCACTTGAAGGTGATTTATGATGCGGCCCATACGTTTGGTGTCACGGTGAACGGACGCGGAATCGGAACGTTCGGGGATGTGTCGATGTTCAGTTTTCATGCGACGAAAGTGTTCCATACGATTGAAGGCGGAGCACTCACATTCAATGACCCAGAACTTAAAAAACGCTTCGAACGACTAAAAAACTTTGGCATTACCGGTCCTGAATCGGTCAAAGAACCAGGTGGAAATGCGAAGATGAATGAATTTCAGGCGGCGATGGGGTTATGTAATCTACGCCATATCGATGAAATGATGGCGAAGCGGAAGCAAATTCGGGAACAATACGATGCCTCATTGAAAGGAATTCCGGGCATTCGCGTCCTCGAACTTCAGCCAGGCGTCCATCCAAACCATTCGTACTATCCAATCGTGTTCACGGATGCGGTTAACCGCCGAGACGAGATGGAAGAGGTGCTGGCGGCAAAAGGTGTCTTGACGAGAAAGTATTTTTATCCCCTCGTCACGGACTATGACTGGATGGAAAATCGATTTGCGAGCCGACGGACACCGATCGCTCAACAAATCGCCGATCGCGTCCTTACGTTGCCACTCTATCCTGATTTGACACCGACCGACGTCACACGCATTTGTGACATTTTGAGAGAAGGGATGATGACACCATGAAAGGGATCATACTAGCGGGCGGGAATGGAACACGCCTCTATCCGATGACGAAAGCCGTATCTAAGCAACTGTTGCCGATTTACGACAAACCGCTCATCTACTATCCGATGTCGGTGTTGATGTTAGCAGGTATCCGTGAAGTGTTGATCATCTCCACACCACAAGACATCGGAGGGTATGAACGACTCTTCGGTGACGGACATCAACTTGGGATTGAAATCACGTACAAAGTTCAAACGAAGCCGGTCGGATTGGCAGATGCGTTTATCTTAGGGGAGGACTTTATCGGAGATGATTCGGTTTGCCTCATCTTAGGGGACAATGTCTTCTATGGGCCTGACTTGACCCGATTCTTAAGAAATGCACAAGCCAAAACGACGGGAGCGACAGTGTTCGGTTATCCGGTCAAAGACCCTCGTGCCTTTGGTGTCGTCGAGTTTGATGAAGACCGCCGCGTCGTCTCCATCGAAGAAAAGCCAAGCGTCCCTAAATCCAATTATGCGGTTCCTGGACTATATTTCTATGACAATCAAGTCGTCACATTTGCGAAACAGGTCAAACCGTCTCCTCGAGGAGAGCTTGAGATCACGTCGATCAACAATATGTATTTAGAGCGTGGGGAATTGAACGTTGTCTTGTTTGGTCGCGGCATGGCATGGCTTGATACGGGAACACCGGAAGGAATGATCAAAGCCTCGATCTTCGTTCAAACGGTACAAGAACGACAAGGGTATTACATCGCCTGTCTTGAAGAGATTGCCTGGCGACGTGGCTTCATTACGCGTGAACAGTTGCAAGATATCGGCTTGACCCTCAAGATGACCGACTATGGTCAATATTTAATCTCACTCGCAGAGGAAGGGGAACAGACGCATGCATACGATCCTAGTGACTGGCGGAGCCGGGTTCATCGGTTCAAATTTCATAAAACACTTTCGGGCGAAACATCCAACGTCCCGCATTCTTAATGTCGATGTCTTGACGTATGCGGGCAATCTCGAAAACATCAAAGAGTTTGAGAACGATTCATTGTATGTTTTCCGAAAAGTGGACATCCGAGATCGCGCGGCCATCGATGAACTATTCACGTTGTTCGAAGTGGATGAAGTCGTTCACTTCGCAGCTGAATCGCATGTCGACCGAAGCATCCTTGAACCAGAATTGTTTTTATCTACAAACATCCTCGGCACACAAGTACTGCTCGATGTGGCGAAACGTCATTGGAAACGTTTCCCGGATGACAAATATAGCCGAGAATATCGGGAAGGCGTCTGCTTTGTCCATGTCTCGACAGATGAAGTGTATGGGTCGCTCGGGGAAACCGGCTACTTTACAGAAGACTCACCGATTGCACCGAATAGTCCATACTCAGCCTCAAAAGCAAGTTCAGACCTTCTTGTCCGTTCATACCACGAAACGTATGGACTTCCTGTTAAAACGACACGATGCAGCAATAACTATGGGCCTTATCAGTTCCCAGAAAAATTGATTCCACTCATGGTTCACAACTGCATGACGGGCAAGTTGCTCCCCGTTTACGGAGATGGTGGACATGTTCGTGACTGGTTACACGTAGCGGACCATTGCGAGGCCATCGACCTTGTTCGACAACATGGACGATTCGGGGAAGTCTATAACATTGGAGGTCATAATGAAAAGACGAACTTGGACCTCGTTCGTACCATTTTAAAAGCGTTCGATCAATCAGAAGACATGATTCAATTCGTGACCGATCGCCCGGGGCATGACCGGCGCTATGCGATTGATGCTTCGAAAATGCGTGACGAGCTCGGTTGGACACCACGCTATCGTTTTGAACAAGGGATTGAAGAGACGATTGACTGGTATCGTACACATCCAGAATGGGTGGAACGAATCGTTTCGGGTGAATATCGCAGTTATTATGACTCCATGTACTCTTCCTTATGAGAAAGGACGATTCAACATGTATGAACAGTACATTAAACGACCACAAGACGTCATCTTGGCGTCACTCGCTCTTTTGGTGTTGAGTCCCGTCATGTTGATTGTCGGTCTGATGATTCGACTCAAACTAGGTAGTCCTATTTTCTTCAAGCAACAACGTCCAGGGAAAGACGGAGTCGTCTTCGAGATGATCAAGTTTCGGACGATGACAAATGAACGGGATGAGAACGGTGCGTTGCTCCCAGATGAAATGCGTTTCACGCCATTCGGTCTGACCCTTCGTTCTCTCAGTATCGATGAGTTACCTAGCCTCATCAATATTATAA
The DNA here is from genome assembly GCF_018617585.1 of Exiguobacterium sp. s129. GTDB lineage: Bacteria > Bacillota > Bacilli > Exiguobacteriales > Exiguobacteriaceae > Exiguobacterium > Exiguobacterium aestuarii_A. Next base: position 60,409 of record NZ_JACSKL010000001.1, on the reverse strand, counting down.
AAGGGGACATCGCGATTGTCGGTCCACGTCCGCTTCTTGTCGAATATTTGCCACGCTATAATGAGCGTCAGAAACGGCGACATGAGGTGAGCCCTGGATTGACAGGTCTCGCACAAGTGAGTGGACGCAATTTATTATCGTGGGAAGATCGGTTCGAACTCGATGTCTACTATGTAGACCATGTGACGTTTCGGCATGACTGGTGGATTATCGCCCGAACGGTGTACAAAGTATTGATTCGTGACGGCATTACCCCTGAAAAAACGGCAACGATGGAGGAATTCATGGGAGATCAGACGATGCAACAAAATAACATGTTAACAAATATCGCTACCGTAAAGTATGAAAAAGGAGGAAGCTGACATGGTGATGGTAAGCGTCAATTGCATCACATACAACCATGAACCTTACATCGCCAAAACGATTGAAGGATTCTTGATGCAGGAAACGGATTTCGAAGTGGAAATTCTGATTCATGAAGATGCCTCAACCGATCGGACAGCGGAGATCGTTCGAAGTTACGAAGCGAAATATCCTGACAAAATTCGGGTAATCTATCAACAAGAAAACCAATTCTCCAAAGGTGTGTATGTCAATTTGTTAAATGACGAAAGGGCTTGTGGGAAATATATCGCACTTTGTGACGGGGATGACTATTGGACGGATCCAAAGAAGTTACAAAAACAGGTCGATTATATGGAAGCCCATCCCGACTGTACGCTTTGTTTTCATGATGCATATGTGGAAACGAACGGCACGCTGCATCCCGAATGGCGTGTGATTCCATGGATGCCTGAGAACAAGAAATATGCGTCGAGTGAGCCTCGGACATATAACGCCGGAGAGTTACAATTACTCGGTTTTATTCCGACGATGTCCATGCTGTATCGGAATGGGCATACCGATCGCTTATTAGACTGGGTCGGGGACACGCCGGCGATTGACGGAGCTATCAAACTCCACGTTGCCAGTCAAGGATACGCCTACTATATGCCGGAAGTGATGAGTGTGTATCGTTACGGTGTTGTCGGATCGGTCACAACGATGTGGAGCAAGACCAATCGCGCAATTGATATTGAGAGAACAGAGAAGTTCATTCGATTCCTAGATGCGTTTGATTCATACACGGATAAAAAGTTTCATCCAGAAATCGAAATTTCTCGTCTCTCCTTCGAAGTTTCACTGCATCGTCTCAAACGTGATTACAAAGCGCTGAAGGCATCCCGCTATGATCAATACTTGGAACGCTTTACAGGAAGAGAGCGACTGCGCCCTTATATGATGTTACGGCACCCTGTATTAACAGAATGGTTGATTCGCATGCGTTCCTTACGGTTGAGTTAATCGAACAAAAGGGGATGACGAAGTTGAAGCTAGGCATCATGCAGCCTTACTACTTTCCTTATCTCGGATACTTTCAATTGATGAATGCAGTGGATACATTTGTCATTCTCGATAACGTCCAATTTGTGAAGAGAGGCTGGATTCAACGTAACCGCATCTTACTAGAAGGCGGAATGAAGCAAATTCATATGAAAATCGATCACATGACGCAACATAAAAAAATTTGTGAACACAATCGCATCATTGATTTGGTGCATGAACATTATCAAATACGCTTACTCAGTCATGCGTATAAGCATGCCCCTTATTATGGAGAGGTCATGCCGATGATTGAGCGAATCATGAATGACGAGGAACCGAATGTTGCCGTCTATCTCGAGAAGTTATTGACCGAAATACGCAACTATCTGGAACTGGATACTGAATTACTAGTCGCCTCCTCACTCGATTATGATAAATCGTTGAAACGTGAGGAGCTAGTCATCGAAATTTGTCGATCTTTAAATACGGACCATTATATCAATGCCATTGGAGGGCAAGCACTGTACGAAAAAGACATGTTTGCAAAATCAGGCATCCCGCTGGATTTTATAAAGATGGACCGAATCGAATATCCGCAATTCACACATCCGTTCGTCCCTGATTTGTCGATGATCGATGTCATGATGTTCAATTCAAAGTCGAAGATGCGCGATTTGCTGAATGCGTATACGCTCATTTGAACGCTACTATCCAAGTCAAACACGGAAAGGAAGAAGAGGATGGAAACGTTGAACACCTCATTTGAATGGATCAATCGACGTCTTTTCTTCAGTCCTCAAAGGGATGCATCGCTCGATTGGATGGACGCGTTCGCACAAGGACCGTGTGTTCTCGAACGTGATACCTACTTACGGATCTATTTCAGTTGTCGACCGAAGCCAGTTGATGGTCGTTATGTCAGTTATAGCGGTTATGTGGATGTCTCAAAGGATGATTTTTCAATTCTTCGGGTGAGTGAGCGCCCCGTACTCGAACTTGGGGAACGCGGCACATTCGATGAGTTTGGTGTCTATCCCTTCTCGGTGATTGACGTGGGGGATGAAGTTCACGCCTATTACGGGGGGTGGACGCGCACTGTATCCGTCCCGTTCAATGTGAACATTGGAAAAGCAGTCAGCAGCGATGGCGGACGCACGTTCGAGCGCGTTGGTCCGGGACCGATTCTATCTTACACGCTAGACGAACCGTTCATTTTGAGTGGTCCGAAGATTCGTCGTTTCAATGACACGTGGTATCTGTTCTATATTGCCGGACGAGAATGGATTTTGGATGGGGAACGTCCTGAACCGGTCTATAAGATTCGTCTTGCGACGTCAGCAGATGGGGTAAATTGGGTGAAAGCCGGGCGAGACTTGATTGAGAGTGTGCTCCCGAACGAGGCGCAGGCAAGTCCGGATGTGTTTTATGAGGATGGTCTTTATCACATGTTTTTCTGTTATCGTGATGCGACAGACTACCGGAAAAACCCTGAACGGACGTATCGGATTGGCTATGCATCGTCCCCGGACTTGATGGACTGGACACGGGACGACTCGGTCATGCAGTTCACACGTTCTGAATCAGGGTTTGATGATGAGATGGTCGCCTATCCACATACGTTCATGTTAAACGGGAAACGATATTTGCTTTATCTAGGTAATGAAGTAGGAAGGGAAGGTTTCGGGATCGCTGAGCGGAAGGAGGAGACGAGATGAAGTGGAAGAAGCTTGGACATCTCTTCGATCCGACAGAATACGGATTCTTCGGAGATTACTCAGCGTTCGCCCAATCCCCGCAGGCGCTCGTCTTCGATGAATTTGTCCGAATCTACTTTTCTACTCGTGAGCCAGATGGTGAACAGTTCAAGAGTCATATCCGTTATATCGATATGTCCCATGATTTCGAATTGATTCGTGTGTCTACAGATCAAGTCATCCCACTTGGGAAGTTAGGTACTTTCGATGAGCATGGAATTTTTCCGTTTCATGTCACCCGGACACTGAATGGGCTGTATGGCTATACGAGTGGTTGGAGCCGCCGTGACTCCGTATCGGTCGAGACGGGAATTGGATTGTCGATCAGTTATGATGATGGATTGACGTTCGAGCGACTCGGGGACGGACCCGTGCTGTCGGCAAGTGTCGATGAACCTTTTCTCGTCGGTGATCCATTTGTCGTCACACGTGAACAACAGTATATGTTCTACATTTACGGAACGACATGGAAGGAAGGTGCGGACGGGGTATCGGAGCGAACATATAAGATTGCTTTGGCCACGTCAGAGGATGGGCAGACGTTCAACCGGCGGGGGAGAATCATCCCAGACACGATTCAAGATGAGAGTCAGGCACTTCCGACTGTGTTTGAGTGGGATGGACGTTATCATATGATCTTTTGCTTCCGAGACACGTTCGGATTTCGGACTGACCCGTTGCGTGGATACCGGCTCGGCTATGCGTATTCCGATAATCTAGTTGAATGGACAAGGGACGATGCAGCGTTAGGATTCGAGAGAAGCGATAGCGGTTGGGACGCGGATATGGAATGCTATCCGCACGTATTTGAAATGAAAGGTCGCCATTATCTTCTTTATAACGGGAATGAGTTTGGTCGACGTGGATTTGGTTTAGCCGTCTTGGAGGGATGATGATGAAACGTAACTTTGGAACAGTTTCCGACTATATGACTCACTTCGAGGCTTGTGATCAATTGTTTCCGACGAATTTATCGGATCGGGTCGATTTACAAGCATATTCGATGAAACTGCACGATCGGGCAACTTCATTTGAGATATGGCAGGACAATCACATCGTCGGATTACTCTCTGCATACATGGATACAGATATCGTATTCATCAGCCATATTTGTGTATTGCCTGAAGCGCCGGCTGGAAGCGGACATGAATTATTTGAAGGATTACTCATCGAGTCAGCACTTGCCGGGAAAGATCGAATTCGTTTACACGTCGAACCGACGAACACAAAGGCGATTACCTTTTATACTCGACACGGATTCACCGAAATCGATCAAACGGACGGAGTACTTTTGATGGAGCGGATCGTGTTGCAGAGACAGCTATCCCCCAAAAAAGAGTGACAGCATGAATCATCTTTGATTGTATGAGACTTGAGCTAAATCCCCGTCAATCACACGGGGATTTTTGCATGCATGCAGGAAATTCACAAGCTTTCTCGAATAGTGCAAAAAGAAAAAGCATCCGACCGAGGTCAAACACTTTTCTTCATTTGCTGTTTTCGGTCGCGTTGCACTTTCCAAATCACTGACGCAATGACAATCAGGATTGGAGCGAATACCCATGGCCGAGCTTCTAAGATTGAAACGAGTTCAAAGATGGAGAGCCAACCACTCACCATGATCAATACGAGTAAAAAGGTTTTCAGTCCCCCCCGGACTGGAAGCCAAAAATAAATCAATAATGTTACCAAAAAGAAAGCGATTAAGCCCATGTGGTTTGTCCTTTCACCCATCATTTTGACTCATTATAGCAAAGAACATTGAGAGAGTGTTAGAAGCTTCACTTCGCGAGCATATTTGAGTACGCTTAGGAAAGATGATTGAAGGAGGAACTGATGTGAAATTTGGAATAATAGGCTTAGGATATGTTGGATTGGCAACACTATGCGGATTGGCCAAAGCCGGTCATGAAGTCATCGGGGTCGAGACGCACCAAGGGAAGTTAGGTCTCCTGAAGAGTGGTCACCCTCCATTCCACGAACCGGGCATGGCGGACGTGTTACAAGAACACGCCGATCAAATCACGTTGACCGACGAAATCGCGGATGCGGAGCACGTCGACTATTTGGTTCTCGCGGTCGGCACACCGAGCAAGCCCGATGGAAGTTGCGACCTTTTTTATATCGAGACGGCTCTTTCCGAATTGAAGACGAAGCATAAAATCGTCATTCGTAGCTCGGTCCCACCTGGCACGACGGATTTGTTGAAGATCATGTATCCTTCTCATACGTTTGCGATCGTACCTGAGTTTTTACAAGAAGGGCGTGCCCTTGCGGATGTCATGAAACCACATCGTGTCGTCATCGGATGTGAGGACCTTGAGGTTTGCGAAGAGTTGGCGGGGATTTATGGCCGACTTGGTGTTCCGCTCATCTGCACGACGCCAATCAATGCCGAGCTCATCAAATATGCTTCGAACGCCTTTTTGGCGACAAAAATCAGCTTCATGAACGACTTGTCTCGTCTAGCCGATGAGGCAGGGGCTGACATCACGACGATTGCGGACGGGATGGGGCTCGATCCACGGATTGGGCGTTCGTTCCTCAACGCTGGAATCGGATATGGGGGCTCTTGTTTCCCGAAAGATATGGATGCGCTTCTTCATGTCGCAAAAGAAAACAACGTCAATCTTTGCGTCATCAAGGCGGCAGCGAAAGTGAACGAAACACAAGCGCCGTACGTATTGTCGAAACTTCATCTAGAACCTAAGATGCGTGTCGCCATTCTCGGCTTGGCATTTAAACCAGGAACGGATGATATGCGAGATGCCCCGTCGATTCTACTCGCACACCATATGGTCGCCCGAGATGTCGAAGTCATCGGCTATGACCCAATCGCAACATGGGAATATCCACAAGCAGCGTCTGTAGAAGAAGCGTTGAAAGATGCAGATTATGCGATTCTCGTCACCGAGTGGGAGGAGCTTGTGAACTTGGCACCGGAAGCTTTCTCGGGCATGCGTCAACGTCGGTTGATTGATGCGCGGAATGCGTGGAAGTTCGCACGTGACCCAGGTGACGTCGCGTATGAAGGCATCGGGCGGATGCAACGACCGTCCAACACCCCGACATCAAACTGAATTTTCTTTGGGACCGCTCCATTCAGCGGTCCTGTTTTTGTGTGGGATGAATCTTTTTCGTGACGGATGACGTAAAGTAAAGAAGAGGAGGTGAGGCACATGTGGATTCTTGTATTGGCCGCGATCATCGTCATCGCACTCGGTTTTGCAGTGGACCGTCTCGGATGGCACGATTTGATTTCGGGCTACAATACGATGTCTAAGGAGAAGAAGGAGCGGGTGAACGTTCAGAAAGTGGCACGTCTCGTCGCGTGGATGTGTTACGGGATTGGCGCCATCTTTCTCCTCATCGCGCTCATCGAAGGATTTGAATTGGACATTCCGCTCGCTCCATTCTTTATCGTGATGATGGTCTTCATCGTAGCCATGCTTTGGCGTATGCAAAAGTATGACGGCAATATTTATGACGAATCGGGACGCTTGAGACCGGGTGGTAAAAAACGTCTCATTCCGATTGTCATTGTCTCCGTCGTCTTACTCGTTGGAGTGCCGGCGCTCATGTTTTGGTTCAGTCAACCGACCGAGGTGACCGTGACAGATTCGACGATCGTCATTGAAGGGAGCTACAGCCGTGAGATTCCGTTCGATGAACTTGATGATGTGACGTGGACGACGTTACCCGAAATCGCGAGACGGACGAGTGGGGCGGAATCGGGATCACGCCTGACGGGACATTTTCGGACGAAAGCAGGGGAGGACGTTCTCCTCTTTATCGACCGTGATGTCGAGCCGGTCATTCGACTCGATTGGTCGGAAGAACCGATTTATTTGAATCAGTCCTCGGCAGAAGCGACGAGGCAATTATATGAGGACATTCGTTCTCGCTGAAGAAAAGGGACACTCAATTGGAGTGTCCCTTCGTGTTAACCCATGATTCAAATGAAGCCGCATCGAGTGCGGGTGAGAAGTAATAACCTTGCCCGAGTTCGACTCCTTCCCGAATCATACGGGACAGGTCGCTCTCGGTCTCGATTCCTTCAGCAAGAGCGGTCAACTGTTGCTCGTTCGCAAAGCGTGAGACGGCGCGTAAGAACGACGTGCTCTCTTTCGCTTTCCCGCTCACATACATCCGGTCGATTTTCACTTCTTGAATCGGTAAGTGCCAAATCGCTTCGAATGAAGCATATCCGGTCCCAAAGTCATCAATCGAGAGACAATACCCGAGGTCGGCGATATCTTCTAACCGTTCGAGCTCGCTCGCATACGACATGATATCCGATGACTCGGTCAACTCGATTTTCAGACGGTCCGGTAACCATGGATATTTCTCAATCGAATCACGAAGTTTCGTGACGATTGATGGGTCGACGGAGTGGGCCGACAAGTTGAACGAGAGAGAGATGTCTTCGAACGAAGTCCCTTGCCAAGCGACGAGTTGTTCAATCGTCTGGTCGAGGATGTTGTGCGACAGCCAAAGGATTTGATCAGACCGCTCGGCGATTCGGATGAATTCGTTCGGTGGAATAATTCCCATCTCAGGATGTGTCCAACGGGCGAGTACTTCCGCACCGACGACGCGTCCGGTTTTCAGTTCGACTTGCGGCTGATAGGCGACCGTCAAGTCACCTTTTCGAATCGCATCCGGAAGTGCCTGTTCAATCAAAGCGGCGAGTTGCATTTGAGCTAAAATGTCTGAGTCATACCAAACGAGTGGCGTACGTGTTTCTTTCGCGTGCTGTAAGGCTTTCATCGCCTCGAATAGGCAATCGTTATACGCCGGTTTCGTCTCGGTCGCACCGAGTTGGATATGCACGTTTTGTCGCTTGTGATTGACGGTCAATTCGCTCGGGAACAATTCCAGCAGTTCATGTTCATCCTCGGCAGTGAAACCTTTCACGTACAACATGAACATATCATCCCGATATCGACCGAAGAGATGGTGCGCATATTTCGATAGACGGGTTTCGACAGCGCGGGCGAACTCCGTCATGAGTAGGTCCGCATACGCCGGGTCGTACCAGTCGACGAGATGATGGTAGTCGTGTAATCGGATCAGGACGAACGCCCCGTCAATCTCTTGTCGCTCCCATTTTCTGATGAAGCCATACTCGTTATAGAGATTCGTCGCCAAATCGAAGCGGACGAGTCGGTCGACTTTTCGCTCCCGTTCGACCCGGTCGGTCTCGTCTTCGACAATCAAATAGTACGTCAGTTTTTCTTCCCGTTTGAGCGGGGTCAACTTGATGTTCAAATAGCGTGTGTGTTCACCTTTTAAATGAATGATGAACTGGGCGCTCGTTCCTTGGTCGGTCACGCCTTCGAGTGCTTGCTCGAACAGGCGCCGCCCCGTCTCGGTGAACAGTTGATTGATTTCGTATAAGTTTCGGTCACCGAAAAATTGACGGAACATCTCGTTTCGTTCCATCAGATTATATGAGTCGTCCATCAAGGCGATGGCGAGACCCGTCTCGGAGAAGAGCGATGACCAACGTTCGTGATAGCGAACGAGCTCTTGTGAGCGATTTTCGAGCTCATGGACGGTCGAATGGACGCTCACCGCAATCTCACGTAATTCATCCTCGATGCCACGGAAGTCATGTGTTTTTGGGAACGTCGCTTCGACCGGATCTAAGCTTGGGTCAATGGCGAGCGCACGTGCTTTCAAATGTGCCAAATCGTGATTGTACCGTTTACGCGTATAGTAGAGCAGGAAAATCAGTCCGAGCGATAAGAGGAGCGTCACGACAAAGGATGCCGTGGCAAGGATTTGAAAATGTTTACTTTCCTCTTGCAACATCGTCTCGGACGTGGAACGAATCGAGCGAAGGGCAGCGTAGGTATCTTCGTAGACGTTCGTCGAATTGACGTAACGGGCTTCAAGTGATGCTTCACGACTGGCCATATTCGCAAACGATTGACCACTTTCCGCGACATCGATGACGGCTTTTGTTTGTAACGCCTCGTTCTGGTCGATAATTTTTTGGATGATGATCGCTTCATTGACGATTAAGTCAACGGTACTCATCAGTTGTTCTTCATCAATCGGTTCACGATATAATGCATCACCATTCCGCATGAGCATCGATTGCATCCGCATCATCGCATCCGTCAGCTCATACGTGGCGTTCGGTTGATTGGTTTGTTCGAGCGCTTGATAGAGCCAACGCCGATTGATTGAACTGATGACATCAGACGGGACCGCTTCGAACTGCTCTGCATCAAGAATGTCTGCCAAGTCATTCGAAAATGTCTGAAGCGTCTCTCGTTCTTGTTCGTCCACACCTGATTCAAAGTCTTTCTGCAGTCGTTCATTATATTGAAGCGCTCGCTCTTTATAAGGGGTAGAAAGAAATGATGTCGTTTGATTCGATTGATCCTCATATCGTGTTGCCGCCTCGAACAAGGTGACATATGCTTCGACGCCAGCCAGGTTTGCTGCCTGATTCAAGTTTATAATCGTCTCGTCAATGGCTTCTTGTTTTTCATGCCAGTAATAACTCGTCCCGAGTCCGAACAATAGGACACCGATGAGACAAGCGATTGCCAGTACCATCGTGTAGGTACGGTATGGAATTTTAGCAAAACGGGGTTGGCCCATCCGGCACCTCCTTTTTTCCTTCATCATACTTCCGATTCCGTTTCATCGGATGAAAATCCTGCAAAACGAAAGAAAAACCCGACTTTCGTCGGGTTTTATGGCGTGACCAAAGTCACGGTCGTTTGTAACCAATCAAGCGTGATTGCCAATACGGTTCTTTACTGATTTGGTTGTAGCCTAATCCGAACGAACCAGCATGAATGAATGTATCGGCGTTGATCATGATGCCCATGTGTGAAGGTCCTGCGGTGTACGTGTTCTCAAAGAAGACGAGGTCACCAGCTTGCGGGACGAACGACGTCGGTAACTGTGGACCGAAGTAAGCACCACCCCAGTAGTTGGCCACGTTTGTGCGTGGGATGCTGACGCCTGACTGATTGAATACATAATAGATGAGACCTGAACAATCAAAACCACCATTTGCGGGACTAGATGAGGCCCATACATATGGGGTGCCGACGTATTGCTTGGCCACCTGAATCGTAGCAAGTCGTGTCGCCTGCGCGTTCTGACCCTTGATTTCGGTGACAGCTGATTTTGCGACGAATCCTGACGCGAGCTTGTAGTGGGTCGTCGTTTCCCCGATGACGTTCAACAATTCCCCGCGTAGTGTCGAACCGACCGTACTGCTCGACTCGTTCGCCTGTGCCCGAATCGCTGTCGGGTAATACGTATAGTATGAATTCGCATCATACGAACCTTCTACCCACGTCGGTCCCTCGGTGCCGGTCGAGCCTTTTGAGACCGTCTTGACGTAAGCGGAAGCGACAAACCCGACCGTATTGCCATAGTAGATTTGAAGCCAGCCGTTTGACGCTTGAACGACACGTAGTGTCTGTCCGGCCTTGACGCTCCCGATAATCGTCGCATTCGTCGATGCGCTCGATCGAACGTTCAAGGATGGCGTGTTGACGACATAATCGACTTCTGCATTCCCAGCACCGGCATCGCCTTCGTTCGGGGTTGGGTTGCTTGGAGTTGTCGTCGTCTGTTTCAAATATCCGGCACTCACATACCCAGCTTTCCCGTTATACGTGACGTAGTACCAGTCACCTGACTGTTTCGTAGCTTGAACGACAGTACCGTTTGGGATGGTCGTCACGAGTGCATAGCCGATGCCGGCGCCTTGGCGTACGTTCAAGTTCGCCGTCGTGACAAACTGCTGGTTCACCGTATTTTCCGAAGGTGTGCTCGGAGTTGGCGTAGTCGTGACAGGTGTAGACGGTGTCGCGGATCCTGATGTCGTTAAATATGTATGAGCGACATAACCTGTGCGTGAGCCATATTTGACTTGTGACCAAGAACCTTCACGTTTTAGCACCGTGACGGCTTTCCCTTTTGGAATCGTCAATACGATACTGGCTTTCGTCGACTTAGAAGCACGGAGGTTCAAGTTGACTGTCGTCTTCGCAGTAGTCGCACTCGGTTTCACGCTAGGCGGTGTCGTCGGTACGGGTGTTGTGGAAGTCGACGTTGAAGTCTTTTTCAAATATCCGTTATGCACCCACCCCGTTTGACCACCGTAGCTCACTTTTGACCATGAGCCGTTCGTTTGGATCGGTGTGACGACTTTTCCTTTTGGGATCGTCAATAGGATCCGATGGGACGTCCCAGCGCCCGATCGTAAATTTAACGCATCGGTCGTCGCCATGCGCGTCGTGCTCGACGTTGAGAGTGACGAGCCGCCTGTCGACCCAGAACCCGATACTTGAAGGGTTTGACCGACTCGGATCGCATCAGATGTTAATCCGTTCAACGATTTTAAAGCCGAAACGGAAAGGTCGTAGGATCGGCTAATGGACCACAACGTATCACCGGAACGCACCGTATGTGTGCTTGCGGCGGCGGCTTCATCTGTATGCGCCAATACGCTGACCGCTGCGAGAGCCGCGAATGAATAGGTGAGACCTGACTTTGGATTCATAGCGTCACTTCCTTTCAAAAATGAGAGCGAAACATTCAACAAGTGAAACAATACAATTTCATTGTACGGTGAGATGAAATGTGCAAGCAATGGGACAAATGGTCAATTCGGATCTCTTTCTTATAAAGTAGGTCAATAATTTATAAGTGGGAATAAATCCCTATTCAGTTGATTCAAAAAAGTAGGAAGCATTGACTTTCTGTTGAATTTTGGAAAACGTGAGATAAGAGGTTTCATGCTATCATAAGGTCAAATTAAATGTGGTGAGGTAGCAGACTGATGATCGAGAAGAACTTTTCAAACCGAACATATCGTAAACATCAAGAGAAACTGTTCGAGCTCGTCCGGATGCCGATTGTGACCGAAGACACGGTGCAAGAGGCGATTCGATATATGTGTGAGATTGTTGCCGATATGTTGGCAGTAGATACGGTCTCGATTTGGAATTTTGACACATCGTATCAATCCATTTCATGCCAAGTTGCCTATTCTCACGAATCAGGGACACATTATCCAAGACTGACGGTTCATCGTGAACTCGCCCCGGAATATTTTGATGCGCTTCAAACAAATCGGGTACTTGCGTTTGAAGATGTTCGGAACCATCCATGGGTGAAGGGGCTATACACGGAGTATTTTGTAGAAGGACAACGTATCCATTCAATGCTTGATGCCCCAATTTATGCGAACAATCGCGCCAAAGGTGTGATTTGTTGCGAGACATTCTTCTTACGGGAGTGGACATACCTTGAAGAGTTGATTGTCAGTACACTGACGGATTTTATTTCAATTCTCTATTTCCGACTCGATCGACAGGCAGTCGATACACACATTCGTCGTCTAGCCTATATAGATGAATTGACGGGTCTTTTAAAAGATACAGGTTTCATCGAGAAGATGGACGAGGAACGTCAGCTTCAACCGCAACAACTGGGCGCCTTAGTCTATTTGAAAGTCGATGATTTTCGCTCGGTCGAAGATGCGATCGGAATCGAAAAATCAGATGAGATTGTCCGAGAAGTGGCTAATCGCCTACGTCGTTATGTCGACGAGTCGAATCTGAGTCGTATGTCGCAGTCAGGATTTGCGATTTGGTTACCGTATGGGGATCGAATCAAACTGAATGCTGTCGCGGATGAATTGTGCGAAGTTCTCGTACGCGATCCGTTCCTTGTCGATGAGTTAGAAGTCATCTTGACGATGAGCGCGTTCATCGTCATCGAGCAAAAGGACATCACGACGCTCGAGATGGTTCATCGGGCACGCATCGCCGCGAGTGAACGGGTACTTCAACGGGCGGCGATTGTCTTTTATGAAGAAGAAATGGGAACGAAAGCGGCGAACCGGCTGGTCTTGGAAATGAATTTGCGAAGTGGGCTCGCAGGAAACGAGTTTATGTTGTATTACCAACCGAAAATCGATGCGACGACTGGAGCGCTTAGAGGGTTCGAAGGTTTGATGCGCTGGAATCATCCCGAACGAGGTCTCGTCCCTCCACTCGACTTCATCCCGCTCGCCGAATCGACAGGAGTCATCATTGACTTAGAAGAGTGGGTGTTCGTGACGGCCTGTCGTCAGCTCAAGCGATGGCATGATCGAGGAGAATGGTATTCACTTGCCCTCAACTTATCAGCACGTCACTTCTTGTCTGAAGGAGTCGTCGAGAAATTCGCCCAAATTGCCCGGGAAGAGGGTGTCTGTACGAGCTATTTGACGCTCGAAATTACCGAGAGTGTCGGCATGGAAAACCAACAGCATGTCATCGACCGATTTGTCGCGTTCCGTGAAGAAGGATTTTCGATTTCAATCGATGACTTCGGGACGGGCTTCTCAGCGTTCGTCTACTTGAAGCACTATCCGATTCATGAAATCAAAATTGATCGCCAGTTCATCCAAGTGACCGAGAACGATCCGACCGGGAACGTCATCGTCGAGTCGATCGTCGACCTCGCGCGAGGACTGAATTTGAAGACCGTCTGTGAAGGGATCGAGACGATTGAACAATGGCATGCGTTACGCGAACTCGGCTGCGATGAGATGCAAGGGTATTACTTCTCTAAGCCGCTGCCGCTCGAAGAACTAGAGATATGGATTGATCACTATATGAAACAAAAAAGGGACGCCTGAGTGCGTCCCTTTTGCTATGGGGTGAAGAGAATTCGGATGGTCGTACCTTGTCCTTGATGACTTTCGACCTCGACCTTCCCACCGTGCGCTTCGATGATATCACGCGAAATGGCCATTCCTAGACCGCTCCCACGGGCATCGTCCGTGTTCGTTCCACGGTAATAGCGTTCGAATATATACGGCAATTCGGCTTCAGCAATCCCGCTTCCGTCATCCTGGATTGTTACGACATCATCACGGACCTGAACCGTCACGATGACCGATTCGTCGTTATGAAGAAGGGCGTTATATAGGAAGTTGAGCAGGGCACGTTTCATAAAGTGACGGTCAATCGAAACGGTCGCTGCCGTGGTCGCCTCGAATTCAATCTGACGCTCACTGAAACGGGGGTCGTTCAACACATCGATGACGAGTTCGCGAACGAACGGCTCGAGGCGGGTCTCTTCTAGCGCGAGCGGGAAGTCGCCGTGTTGCAGACGCATCGTCAAGTTGAAGTCATCGAGCAATTCTTTCATATATTTCGCCTGGCGTTCGATCACGTGTACGTATTGGTTACGCTCGGCTACATCTAGCGATTCGTCATCCAATAGTTCGGCGTATCCTTGAATCGAGGCGAGTGGAGTCTTCAAATCATGCGACACATTACTCATCCATTCTTTCCGTCGCTCATCGAGTTCCTCGCGTTGTCGTTCGTACGTCGTCAGTGTCTCGGAGACCGCATTCAAGTCATGGAAGACAGGACGATAAATCCCGACACGTTTTGGTTCGGATGTCGAAAAATCACGTTGCTTCAGTTGTTGGATGCGCTCGGTCAGTCGATAGACAGGGCGGGTCAATCTGGAGCTAAACAAAAGACCGATTAAGGCGGCTACGAGCAAATCGACGACAAGAATCCAAAGGAACGCCTTTGCGATATAGGAGAGGATCGCTTGTTCATCTAGCATAAAGAGTGCCCGGCGTTCGCTGGCGTCCGGAACACCGATGAGGTAGCTATAATCGTCAAACTCTCCGATGAAGTAAAGGCGAAGCTCATCATCCATGTATTTATAAATTTGAATCAGCTCAATCGGCGAATAGGCATCCGGTAAACCACTCGGTGCGTCAATCTCACTGACGACTCGTCCCGTCTCATCTAAAAAGCGGATGAACGCCCCATACTGCTCGAGCGCCTCCTGACCTTCTGCTGAGACGACGGGTTCTCCATCCTCGAGTGACAGGTACGTGCTGAAGTTACGGGTGAACATCTCCCCTGAGTTGCTTTCGACATCATCGATACCCGTTCGGTCATTGACGAGAAGTCCGAACAGAATGGTGATGTTGAGAAAGACGACGATGGCGACAATCAATACAATCGACAGTAAATAGCGACCGGTCAGCTTCCATTTCATCATGATCGCTCCTTACACCGTCAACCGATAGCCGAGACCTTTGACCGTCTTGATGTAGGTCGGGGCAGACGGGTTCGGCTCGATTTTTTCACGTAAACGTCGGATGTGGACCATGACCGTGTTATCCGAACCGAAAAACGATTCGCCCCATACTTGTGTAAAAAGGGTCTCTTTGCTGAGAATCCGATTTGGGTTTCGCAAAAAGCAGGCGAGGAGACCGACTTCTTTCGCCGTCAATTCCAATCGTTCGCCGTTCATATACACTTCCGTCTCATCTTCATTCATGAGGAACGGTCCGACAGTCGTCTCTTCCATCGGTGTTTCCATCATCGACAGCCGTCTGAGTTGTGCTTTGACGCGGAAGGCTACTTCTTTCGGACTGAACGGCTTCGTGATGTAATCGTCACCCCCGATGGCGAGCCCGAGCAGTTTGTCGACCTCTTCTGATTTAGCGGATAGGAAGAGGATGGGGATGTTCGAGTGTGCCCGAATCTGTTGGCAAAGTTGATAACCTTCCCCGTCCGGTAGCATGACGTCCAAAATCGCCAAATGCGGATGGAACGTCTCGAAGACGTCATACCCGTCCTTCAATGTGTGAGCGGTCCGGATTTGCGTAATTCCTTCCTTTTCGAGTGCCCGTTGCATCAACGTGCATAAATCTTGTTCATCATCCACGATGAGAATCCGTGGTTGTTCCATCGTCATCACCTCTTATCAAGCATATCACGTAAGGATTTTGTAAGGTACGCGTGAGTTGAAGTTAAGGCAAGGGGCGTAATGTAAGAGTCAGAAAGAGGTGCTGAACATGGAAACATTACTACAAGTGAAATCGATTCAAAAGACATATGGGAAAGGAAATACGACGTTTCAGGCGCTTGATGACGTCTCGTTCACCATCGAACACGGTGAGTTCGTCGGAATCATGGGACCGTCCGGGGCCGGGAAATCGACGCTACTGAACGTCCTCGCGACGATTGATACACCGACGTCCGGTGAGATTCTCGTGGAAGGGGAAGATATCGCGTCGATGAACGAGGAGGCCCTCGCCGACTTCCGCCGTGACCATCTCGGCTTCATCTTCCAAGACTACAACCTGCTCGACTCGTTGACGGTACGGGAAAACATGTTGCTCCCACTCGCCGTCTCGAAGACGCCTGTTCACGAGACACGAGAGAAAGTCGAACGGTTGGCGAAGCGGTTTGGGCTTGAAGGGATCCTCGAGCAGTACCCGTATCAAATCTCAGGTGGGCAGAAGCAACGGACGGCCGTCTGTCGTGCCTTGATCTCGGACCCGAAACTCATCTTCGCCGATGAACCGACCGGTGCGCTCGACTCGAAGTCAGCGACAGATTTGTTGGATACGCTCGCACGGTTGAACGAGGCCGAGACGACGATCATGATGGTGACGCATGACGCCTTTGCAGCAAGTTTCTGTCGCCGTGTCCTCTACATCCAGGATGGACGTTTGAACAAGGAACTGATTCGTGGCAATGCGTCACGGGATGCGTTCTATCAGTCCATCCTCGAAGAGCTGGCGAAAGGCGGTGCCGTCGATGACGCTATTTGAGCTCGCGAAGAAAAACGTCGCGCGTAATTTGTCGCGATACGCGCTCTACGTCGGGACGACGATCTTCTCCATCGTCATTTATTTCACGTTCGCGACGCTCAAACATAGCCATGAGATCAGTGCGCTCGCGGAGACATCGAAGAAAATCAGTGGGCTGATGAGTACGTCGACGTTCATCCTCATGTTGTTCGTCGCGCTCTTCATCGCCTATTCGAACGCCTTCTTCTTGAGAGGGCGAAAGCGGGAAGTCGGGCTCTACTCACTACTCGGGGTCCGAAAGAAACAAATCGGGCTGTTGCTCTTATTTGAGAACATCGTCATCGGAGCGGTGTCATTGATTGTCGGAATTCTTCTCGGGCTCTTCGGGTCGAACGCGCTTCTCCAACTGTTGATGCGTCTCATGAAGAGCGACCTCGACATCGGGTTTGCCTTCTCAGCGTCGGCACTCCTGGAGACGTTCCTCGTGTTTCTTGCCATTTTCCTCTTTACTTCGTTCCAAGGGTATCGGGTCATCTATCGCTTCAAGTTGATCGAGCTGTTTCATGCGGATAAGAGCGGAGAAGGTGTGCCGACGGCGAGAGGATGGGTCGCTCTGATGGGTGTCCTCACAATCGGAGTTGCCTATTGGCTCGCGCTTCAAGACTTGATGACGTCGTCGCTTTGGAGAACGCTCGGGCTCGCGATGCCACTACTCATCATCGGATTGAGCGTCATCGGTTCGGCGCTCTTGTTCCATAGCGTGTTGATTTTTGCGTTGGCGTGGCTCAAACAACATGAGCGCTGGTCGTGGAAACGACTCAACTTGTTGACGACGTCACAACTGCTCTATCGCATCCGTGGCAATGCCAAGACGCTCACACTGATCAGTATCATCAGTGCGACGGCGATTACGGCCGGTGGTGCCATCTTCAGTGTCTACTATTACGCGGAAGAGAATGTCGCATCCTATACACCGTACACGTACGCTTGGAAAGGGGAGGCGGTCGATGTGAAAGGGGCGACGTTCGAATCAAGCGTGGAACAAAAGACGATCCGGATGGAAGCACAGTATGGGGAGCGAGAGCTTGGTGTCATCGATGCGTCGACCTATCGTCACCTTCTCGAAGGTCTCGGGCAGAAAGAACCTGCATCGTTTCCGGAGGACGAGGTGTTGTGGGTTGACCCGTTCTATGACGAGCGTTACTCGGAGGAGATCGAATCGGTCGAACTTTCAGCAGGGACGTTTGAAGTCGCGACACGTGCCGAAACTTCACCACTCAACGTCATAACGTTCGGTGGCACGTTCCTCGTCGTCTCAGACGATGTGTTCCAAGCGATGACGGAGCCGAGCGAGACGTATCACGTCGCCCTCACGGAGTCGTTCAAAGATCAACAAGTTCAATCTGAACGTTTGGCGAATCTCGGGCTCGAATCGTTCTCGAGCGCACCGGACGTATACGCAGAAACGATGGCGATGAACGGGGCCCTCCTCTTCGTCGGAACGTTCCTCGGACTCGTCTTCCTCGTCGCGACAGGCAGCGTCATCTACTTCAAGACGATGACGGAAGCTGAGGATGACCGGGCGAAGTACTCCATATTGCAAAAAATCGGGATATCCGACCGGGACGTACGACGGACGGTGCGTCAACAGATCATCGTCGTTTTCCTCGCACCGTTCGCACTCGGAATTTTGCATGCGACGGTCGCCCTCATCGCCTTTTCAAACTTGTTAAGTATGAATTTCACGGTGCCTGTTCTCGCATGGATGGGTGTCTATACGGCCATCTATGCGGTGTATTACGGAGTAACGGTTCGTCGGTTTATGGCGGCCATTCGATAAGGAGAGAAGAAAGATGAAGAAATGGATTGGAATGGGAGTACTTGCCATCCTACTCCTCGCGGGTTTATTGCAAGTGGATTGGAATCGATTTGGAAAAGACACCTTGTTTGTGGAAGTCCAAACACCGAGTGACGTGGAGGAGACGACACTTGAAAATGGGGATGTGATGAAACGGTACGTGTACACGCAACCCGCGTATACACTAGAAGGGGAGTCGAAAGAAGTCACGTTTACCGCAGGAAAAGAACTTCGAGAAGGTGCGTATTTGCGATTATACGTTAGGGACGGGGACACCGTCACGTCGTATGACGAAGTCTCCCGCGAGGACGTACCAGATCCGATCATTCAAAATTGGTAACAAATAAAGCCATTCGTCATGAGCATCATGGCGGATGGCTTTTGCCTGCTCAGACGACAGGCGCTTCATAGGCGTTCAGTTCGAGTTGTAATATGTACGTCAATTCATGATGCGCCAATTCCGAGAAGTTTGTCTTTTTGACATGTGTCCGTGGACGCAATCCGCATTCTAATGCGATGTCGACAATGGTACGAATCTGATTTTCCGTATAGAATCGCTTCCGGCCGAACGTGAACGGGGTAGCTGGCAATACGCCATCTGTCTCCCATTTAATCAACTGTTGTTGGCTGCGTGGAATGCCGGCCACACTAAAGGCACGGCTCAATTCTTTGAGCGGATAGACGATCAAATGTTGCTCTTTATACGAGATTGGTTTTCCTTGTTCCGGTCGGTATGTATCCCATTCGGTCGCTGAAAACGTCAGGTCGGCCTGGTCGAAGTCGTGTTGAGCGGAAGGAATAGAAGTAGTACGTGCGAGGTCTAAGCTGTTCATATGATGGATCTCCTTCTTCAAGACTGACTGGTCATTTCAAAATGTCTTCTTACGTATCGTACCCCATTTTCAAGATTTTAACTTACAGTTTTTTCAAAGTGGGGGAATGATTCATGGGACTTTTGGCGTAATTTTGAACGATGTCTGTCGAACATTAAGATACCCTAATTGGTATCAAAACTCAAGTGGCGCAGTAAAAAATTGAAAAATGAATAAAAATTCAGAAAATATGGGACTTTCGTCTTGAAGACACCTTGAAAATAGTTTGAGCACATTTTTCTTGTAAGCGGTTAATAAGGGCGAAGGAGGTGAGACAGATGGCAACTTACGAAGAAGTGGCGACGATGTTTTATTTGGACGCTCGTCGACTTGTAGATGGGAAAGAGAAGAAGCAGCTCGTTCGCTTCGGACCGCTCGGCGGTCAAATGGATGAGACGTTGATGCGGCAGTTCGGAGATTTACTGACGGCACTCATCGATGTCGAATCCGTCAATTACGTCGTCGCTAAAGAATCGATCGTGTATTAACACGGAGGACTTATGCAAAACCTCACTCGTACCGGCACCGACATTTGGCATGATGAGCAGGTGGTCACATGAGTTGGCCCGAACTCATCTCGAATCTCGGGTTCCCGATCGTCGTTTCGCTCTATTTGCTTCATCGAATCGAGACGAAGCTCGATCGGATGATCCAGCTCCTCGAGCGCATGGATGATTCGACCTTATCAGAAACCTAATCCCCCATTGAAAGGAGCCATCCCCCTATGGCTGTCTTAACGGAAAAGAAAGCGACACTCGTCTTGACGACACACCACGACATTGAAACGGCAAAACCGACGAAAAAAGCACAACGGTTCGGTCCAGTTCGTGCCGACCTCACGGCCGATACGGTCAACGCGTTCGGTCGTCTCTTGATTGATTTAGTGATTCAAGAAGACGCAGACCTCGGCATCATCCGCGAATACGATTTAGTCTAACCCATACCCTAAGGAGGACATAACTCATGACTGACACAAAACTTGAAATCTCATTTTTAGACGCATTCCATAAGGTCGTTCGTTTCCGTCTCAACAATGTGAAGCAACCCGTCGACTCACAAAAAATCGAAGCATTGGCGGACTTCATGGTCGCCAACGATCCACTTGCGAAAAACGTGATGGAATGGACGGAAATCAAAATGATTGAAGGCACGCAGACAGTATTGAGTGCAAAATAATCTGTTGGCTGGCGACTCTTGCAATTGGGGTCGCCTTTTTTAAGTTTGGTCAATCCCCTTCACTATTTTCAGAAAATTGTCGATAGTATAGGAAACACTGCATGATTGAGAGGGGAATACATAGATGGCATGGAAATCAATCTGGTCTAAGACACTCAGTCGGATCAAACGAAAACCGACATGGACGTGGAAACCGACGCTCAAACGAAAACGTGGAGAGAAGCGTGAACGCACGACATCTTTCGGGGCGAACGTCGGCAAGAACTTGACGATTCGTCAAAAATTGTGGGGACTCGTCATCATCTCACTCGTGATGGTCATTGGCGTCGGTGGGTATGCACTATTTTCGATGAACGACGCGAACCGTCAAGCGGACGATATCGTCAACAACTGGAACAAAGGGCTCGACTACGCCCATGAACTGAACACGCTCGCAGCAAACTATCGCACGCTCGAACTTGATCACATCGTGACAGAGGATGCAACGCAAAAAGAAGAATTGATGACGCAAATGAAAGAGATTCGGGATGAAATCAATACGATTGCGCCGAAGTATGAAGAAAGAGCCGTGAATGAAGAGGACAAAGAACTCTTCCATAACTTCTCACGTCAATGGGAGATGTATCAGCGTGTCTCAGACAACATGTTGACGTTCAGTACGACTGGAAACACGGGCATGGCACGTTCATACTACGATGCTCAGTCGCAGTCGACATATGACAACTTCACACAAAAACTAAGTGATCTGGTCGCATACAACTCAGAAGGATCACAGCGTGTCGGACAGGACATGGAACGTGAATTCATGCAGTCGCTCATGGCGCTCGTCGCCGTGACGGTCGGAGCCGTAGTCATTCTATTATTCCTCGGACTCAGTTTGTTACGCTCGATTATCCGACCGATGCAGACACTGCAGACTCGCTTCGATGAGCTTGCGACGCAGGGCGGCGATTTGACGATGACAATCCCGGTGACGTCGAACGATGAGATTGCCCAAGTGAGTCAATCGTTCAACACGTTCCTCGCAACACTCCGCGAAATTATGATTGATGTCGATGAAACGGCGAAAATCGTCCTGTCCTCTTCAAAAGACGTATCTGCTGAAGTGACGCGACTCAGTCACTATATGGAAGAAACATCTGGAACGGTCGAAGAATTGACGGCTGGGATGGAAGAAACGGCAGCATCTTCGCAAGAGATGAGTGCTTCGACGACCGAGATGGGAAGCTCGATTGATTCCATAGTCGACTTATCCAACGATAGTGCTGAAACGGCGACACGTGTCGAGACACGCGCGCACGAAATGCGTGAACAGGCTGTCGTCTCGAAGACGGAGGCCGTGACGATTATCGAGAAGAAACAAGTTGAACTCGCGGAAGCAATCAAGGGAGCACAGTCTGTCGAAGAGATTCGCGTCTTGACGACGGCCATTCTCGCCATCGCCGATCAGACGAACTTGCTCGCATTGAACGCATCGATTGAAGCGGCACGAGCGGGTGAAGCGGGTCGTGGGTTTGCGGTCGTCGCTTCTGAAATCCGTAAACTTGCAGAAAACTCACGTCAGACGGTGAACGAGATTCGTGACGTATCGAACACGGTCATCGATTCGGTCGAGCGCCTCAACACGAGTTCGGCTGACATGTTGACGTTCTTGAATACGAAAGTCATGGCCGACTACGATCGTCTTGAAGAGGCCGCGACGCAATATGAACAGGACGCAACGGTGTTCGGAGAGACGGCAAAAACGTTTGAAGGCAATGCGCTTCAACTCCGACATATGACGGATAACATTCTCGGTGTCATTCAAGAAGTGGCGACGACCGTGACAGAAGGCGCGGACGGAACGCAGTCGATTTCAGAGAAAGTTCAACTTTCGGTCGAACGCTTCAATGACGTCCAGGCGAAGATGAGTGAAACGGAAAAACGAGCGAGCGAACTATCGAATCGTGTCGCTCAATTCAAACTATAAGTCGTTCTCGGAACCAGGCATACGTCTGGTTCTTTTTTTGCTGTCTTTTCGAAAGATAGGTCAATGCATTTGTGAATTTCAAATTGTTGGTACAAATTAGGGTGTGATGTCCGATATAGAAAAGGCAGTACATAAACAAAAAGAGAAAAAGAGGTGGAAGAGGAGGAGACTCCTCGTAAGTCGTGAAAACAGTATTCAACAAATGGACGTTGTCCAAAAAAATTATGGCGAGCATCGGATTGCTCCTCATCTTGACGTTCGTCGGGATGGGATACAACCTTTGGACGCTTGAACGCATGACGAGTCAGTATGAGCAGATGATCTCAAACGATGTCATGAAAATGAAAGCGGCAGACGATTTGGCGCTCGGAATGGTACGTCAAGCATATGGAGTCCGTGGTTATGTCTTAGTTCAGGATGATGAACGCAAACAACAAATTATCCAAGGTGGAGAAGAAAAGAAAACGGCCATCGAATCATTGATTGAACTCGCAGACAATGAAGCTGAACGGAACGAGTTTGAAGCATTGCTGGAATATGCGACGGGCTATGATACGCTCGCGACACAAGCAATCACCGCCATCGATGAGAATGACCAAGAGGCAATCGACCGCTTGACGCTCCGTCTCATGCCGGACGTCACGAAGTCGATCTCATCGACAGGGGAGGCACTTCAAGCCGAAACGGAGAAAGACATGTTGGCGATGCAAACCAAACTCCAACAGGCGGGTGAGCGTGCTTTCTTGTATTCAATTGTCATCGCCATTGTGAGTGTTGTGTTGATGGTTGGGGCAGGATACGCCATCAGTCGAATGGTGACGGCTCCGCTACGCTTTTTAGCGAAAGAAGTGGCTGTGGTCGCAGAAGGTGATCTGACACGTGCAGACCTCGAGGCACTCACACAAGATGAAATCGGACAGTTGATGACCGGCTTCAACCGAATGAAAGGAAACTTGCGCGAATTGATTGACCGTGTCACACAAAACGCACAAGAAATCACAGCACAATCTGAAGAGCTGTATGCGAGCACAGAAGAGATGGCGTCACAGACGGAAGAGACGACTCGCCTCATCGACCGGGTCGTGGAAGAAACGGTCGCCCAGGCGAAAGAAGCGAGTGATTCAGCGCGGTCCGTGGCAGCTGCGGACGAAGGCATCGGTCAAATCGCCGGTTCAATCGGTTCGATTGATGATGATGTGTCACAAAGTTTGAAACTCGCTGAAGAAGGTGGAGCGACGATGACGCAGGCGAAAGACGAGGTGCGTGCGCTTGAGCGAGAGACGCGTCTCACCGGGGAATCGATTTCGACCTTGAAACAACAGTCGGATGAAATTGCCCTCATCACAGAAGTTATCCAATCGATCACCGACCAGACGAACTTGTTGGCGCTGAACGCGGCCATCGAAGCGGCACGTGCCGGCGAACAAGGAAAAGGATTCGCGGTCGTCGCAGAAGAAGTGCGTAAACTCGCGGAGCAGTCGAAACAATCGGCGACACAAATCGCTGGGCTGATTGAGTCGATTCAGGCGCAATCGAATGCCGTCCTTGATCAACACGTCGTCAGTGCGAAGCGTGTCGAGACGAATTCAAAGTTACTTGAACAAGCGACACGTGCGTTCGAACAGATTGTCCGTCAACTCGAGACGTCGGTCGATAACACGTCGCACATCCGCATCGCGTCAAACGAGATTGCGAAGACGACGAAGCAAGTCGCGACATCCTCTCTACACATGTCACAAGACAGTGAAGCGATGGCCGGAACGATGCGTTCGGTCGGAGAAACTTCTGACGCACAGCTTGCGATGATTCAAGAACTGAACGGGGTCGCGGAGTCACTCGGAAATATGACGAGCGACTTACAGACATTGATCGGAAGGTTCACGACATGATGTGAGGGAAGTCCTGTCTCTTCGGAGTCAGGATTTTTTTCATTCACATCGAGACGATTCATGAAGCAGAAAGTAGGGAAATGAGAACAGGGTAAACGAAAAAAAGGGAGTGGATCACATGAAATATACCGTCATTACAGGAGCAAGTTCAGGAATTGGCTATGAGACAGCGAAGCTGCTCGCTGAAAAAGGAAAGTCACTCGTCCTCGTCGCGAGACGAAAAGATGAGCTCGAATCGCTGCGAGACGAAATCAAATCGATCTCGTCAGAAAGTGACGTCATCATCAAATCGACGGACCTCTCATACAGTGAGAACGTATATGGTCTATATGAATCACTCGCCGACCTTGATATCGAGACGTGGATCAACAATGCCGGCTTCGGAGACGCAGACCTCATCAAAGATGTCGATTTAGGCAAGATTGAGAATATGATTCGCCTGAATATTGAGGCGCTCACGGTCTTGTCGAGTCTATACGTCCGCGACTACCACGATGTTGAGGGAGCACAGCTCTTGAACGTGTCGTCTGTCGGTGGCTATCGCATCGTGCCAAACTCGGTCACGTATTGTGCGACGAAGTTTTACGTGAGTGCTTATACGGAAGGGCTCGCACAAGAATTGATGAATAGTGGCGCGAAGCTTCGGGCGAAAGTGCTCGCACCGGCTGCGACCGAGACGAGCTTTGCCGACCGGGCACGCGATACGGAAGGATTCGACTATAGTGAGAACGTGGCGAAATATCATACGGCACGCGAAATGGCTGAGTTCTTGTATGACCTTCTCGAAGGGGATGAAGTCGTCGGGATTGTCGATCCAGAGGACTATTCGTTCAGTTTACGCGGACCGATTAAACCGTACGCCGGATAACCTAAAAAATCACGCCATTTTGTGGCGTGATTTTTTCATGACATCGGGACAGTGTAGCCACCTGTGAAGCGGTGTGTCAGGCGGCGTGTCCAATAACGCATCCGAAGGCGCAATACATAAAACTGTGACGTGTTCGGGAGAATGACGTTGTTCACATAATCCGCAAACATGTGGCGGAACGTCCGGTCTTCACTGCGGTCATATGTGGCACTCCACATCCCGTGGTTCTCGACTTCGAGGAGCATCCAAATCATCTCTTCGGTGAGCGGGTCCTCGTCTTCAAGTCCGGCGGAGAGGGAAGCGAAACGTTGACTGCAGATGGCGGCATATAGAGAATGGGCATGCGAGTCATGCGGATTGGCCGTCAAATAGCCGCTCGCCGTTTTCATCAGTTCATCGACCATCTCGATTGGAATATCGTCATATACTTGGAAAAACTCGAGAAGCATCGGGACGGTATCCGGTCCGAGTCCGGCAAGGCGGACGTAATGCATGACGTGAAGGCCGGCCTCTCCGTAGAACTTCCGCTCGAAGTAATGAATGGCGATGGCACGGTGCATGAGCGGAACGTCAGGATAGCGTTCGACACCTCGGAGGAAATGCTGCTCCGCCTCGAACGTGAAGCCCGTATCTTCGCTGACGATCCCGTTCAGCATGTGAAGGATGAAGTGGTCACCTCGTTCACTTGCTCGATCGAGCCACTCCTTTGCTTTCGCGGTGTTCCCTTCACGAATATACGGGTAGGCTCGCATGGCGGGAAAGAATGGATCTTCTGGGAAAGCCGTCTCGCCACGTGTCGCAAGTGCCGTAATCGCTTCTGTGTTATACGCGTCTGTTAATTCTGCGAGGAGCATCATCTCAAGAAACGTGCGTTGGAAGTCTGGGCTGTGTAAATCGATGGTGTGTGTCATGTGATCTCCTCCTCACGAATATAGGTGTGGCTTTATTATACTTGTTCTCGAAACGTGGGAGTAGCATCTTTTTGAAAAACGGGAAATGGAAAGTAAGGCGTGAAAAGGAGGGGAGAACATGGCGACGTTCACGGGTTATATCGCAGAAGTGATGGAAAGGAAGATTCGTGTCGCTCCGTCACGGGAGGCAGAACCATTCGACGGCATCGTGTTTCATTTAGAGGAACCATTTCCTGAAGAAACACCGCTTCTCGTCGGTCAATATGTAAGGGTCGAGCACGATGAGCGGATGACGCGTTCCTTGCCGCCGCAGACGACGGCGCATCGCATCGATGCGTTATGATGAGGACGAGGTGAATCCTATGGGACAACGTAACTTTTTGTGGCTCGGAGCCGTGATTGGATTCAGTGCTCTCGTCGTCTGGTTATTGCAAGACGCGCTGCCATTTTGGGCATTATCCGTCTTGCTCCTCGGACTCGGGGCCGTGCTCGGAAATTTGCAAAGACGATTCACGCAAGACAAATGACAAGCACACCATCATTCCGATGGTGTGCTTGTGTCGTTTTCTTCAACGTTTTCTTCTTCCACCACATCTTCTTCCGTGACCGGATCGTCCTCGACAATGGAGTCATCTTCACCATCTGGTTCAAGTGTGGTCGGTTCCTCCGGTTCAACTGGCTCCTCAGGCTCGACGGGTTCCTCTGGTTCAGTAGGAACTTCTGGTTCTGTCACCGGAGGGTCATCCTCAATCGGCTCTTCCGTTTCCGGTGGATCAACTGGTTCTGCTGGCTCTGTAGGTGGTTCGGTTGGTTCTTCAGGCGTCACCTCAGGCGTAGCCGGTTCGGTCTCTTCTTCTACCACCTCTTCCTCGACGTTCTCTTCAGCAGGTGCTTCCGGTTCAGTCGCTGGCGGTAGTTCAGGCTCTGTCTCTGGAACGCTTGGAGCTTCCGGGATGACGACTGGTTCTTCTGTCAAATCAGGTCGGATCGGCTCGACAGGTGCGAGTTCGACCGGCGGTGGTGCGGCTACGTCTGAGTCGATCAACGTGCGGAGATCTCGTTCGAACAAGGCGGTCGGTAAGGCAATCCCTCGTAAATGAATCGCGACGACCCGACCGGATGCTGAAAGGAGCGGACTGCCATACGCATGACGTGGCAATTCAAAGTTTCGGATGTAGCCGTTTTCTGCGAAAGTGACCGTACCATTAATGCGTTCCTTCATGGTCAGCGTCATGAGTGTTTCATCTTCTGCGGCGATGGCTTGTGTCAGCAAGAACGGGGTTTTGTCGGTTTCTTCGATGCGAATAACGGCAATCAAACTCGTACGACCGACGACTGTTCCGGAGACGGCCTGTCCGTCATGGTACATGATGATGTTCGTCAAGCCGGCTACGTTCGAGGCCGCAGTGACGACGTCCTGGGAACTGACCAAAAAGCCGGTCCCATAACTGACGCTAAAGAGACTGTCTTGTAACGTATCGAAATCGGCGGTCGTCGCTTCGTCAGCAGAAACGGTATCCTCACCAACTGGTAAGTCGACCTGATCGGCGAGCGAGTCGGTCGAACGCAACATATCTGTGAAATATGCGTTTCCAATAAAGACGGCAAAAGCAATGAGTGCAATGGCGAGCGGGGTGACGAGTAACCAAATTGTGCGACGTGAGCGGCGGCCACACGTCGGACAGACCGTTTTCGATCGTGTCTTCTTTCCGCAGTGGGGACAAGTCACGGGGGCACCTTCTTTCTAAAAAGTTCGATGTTATGCTTATTCCTTCAATTGGAAAGAGGTAAACAAATATTTTAGGAGGCTTCTACAATTGAACGTTCGTGGTAAAATCGTCAAAAGCGCAGGGGGAGATTCAATGAAGTTCATCATCTTATTCGGTCCGCAAGCCGTCGGTAAAATGACCGTCGGACAGGCACTCGCCGACCGGACCGGGCTCAAATTATTCCATAACCATATGACGATCGACCTTGTCGGACCGTTCTTCAATTACGGCACGGCAGAAGGGAAACGACTTGTCCAACACTTTCGCCAAGAACTATTCGAAGCGGTCGCCAAGAGTGATCTACCCGGCATGATTTTCACGTTCGTCTGGGCGTTTGACATGCAGGAGGACTGGGATTACGTGAAAAACGTGACGGATTTGTTCGAATCACATGGGGCGGACATCTATTATGTCGAGCTCGAGGCAGAGATGGAGGAGCGGCTCGCGCGCAATACGACGGAGAACCGCCTCACCCATAAACCGTCGAAGCGTGACATCGCCTGGTCCGAGGCGGAACTGAAACAGACGGCGACGATGTATCGCTTGAACTCGCGTCCAGGGGAAATGGATGTCGAGCATTATCTTCGTATCGATAACACGAATCTAAGTCCGGAAGAGACAGCGACGCAGATTCAACGAGCGTTTGACCTATGAAAAAGCGGGTCCCCAACAAGGGAACCCGCTTTTATCATGCCCACCAATCGGGGCGCTGATAGTCGACCAACACCTGTTTTTCGAGGAGGCGTGGCACAAGGTAAGAGGTGATGCTCGGAAGATGATCGTCGATGTCGGCCGGATGAACCATCACTTCGATGGACCCTCCAGGTTCGATGGCGTCGAGCGTCGCATGGGAGACACCGTCCGCGTAAAATTGATCACTGAACCGTTCGGTCACCCACAAGTCCCGGCGCGACCCGAGCGTCGTTAAGGCCCGAAACGTCGTGTCAAATTCTTCAGCGAGACGAATGATGACGTCATGCAGGACCGGCCAACCGTGAACATGGTGATGACTGTCGAGATGGTCGAGCGGGAGACCTGTCGCAAGAAACGCCTCGATTTGGGCTTTCCACTCGAGATAGACGAGCTCTGGATCAGGTGGTGTCTCGGTCAAGAAACGGCTCGTGTAGCGGAACGTGCCGTCTTCTTTTGTAAGGGGCGCACTCGTGTCGGCGAGCGGTTTGCCCCATGACAAGACGAGATGGACCCCGACGCGGAGCGACGGATGTTGTTTTGCAAGTCTGACCGCTTCCTCGACGGCATACCCGTTCATGATCATCGTCGCCGAATTGACGATTCCATTCAGATGGCTCTCCAAGGTGCCGGCGTTCACACCTGTCGTCAATCCGAAATCATCAGCGTTGACCAAGACGAACGTCTTAGGCATTGACGAGACCGAGTGCCTGGTCAAGGACGAGGTCACCTTTCATCATCCCGTACGCCATATTGTCGATGACCGCTACCGGTACGTCGACGGACGATTTGATTTTCCCTTCAAGGTAACGGACTTGTGGTCCAATCAAGATGACGTCGACGTTCGTCTGTTCTTTCAAACGAGACTCGGGGATGGCGTCAATCGACGCGTCGATTCCACGATTCGCAGCTTCTTTCCGCATTTTTTCCACTAAGATCGATGTCGACATACCTGCCGAGCAGACGAGTAAGATGTTCATGTTGTTTCCTCCAATCGATTCAAACGGGTGATCATGTCAATCATTTCGACAGCGAGTTCTTTCACCGTCATCGCCGTCATGAGATGGTCTTGGGCGTGGACGAGGAGGACGCTCATATCGCTCGTCGTCCCCCGTGCTTCTTCTTGTAACAATTCTGTCTGTAATTTATGTGCGTCTAGAAAAGCCGTATCGGCTTCTTTTAATTTGGCTGTCGCCTCGTCCGCTTCACCGCGTTTTGCCGCAGCGATGGCTTCGAATGCCGACGAACGGGCATTGCCGGCGTGCAGAATAATCATAAATGAGAGTTCTTGAATCGTTTCGGTTTTCACGAAATCTTTTCTCCTTCCTCAGTTGCAGCTTTGTTTTTGTTGATTTCGGCTGTCATCGCTCTTGCTCCTGCCATGACGAATGGAATATACATCGCTGTTGCAATCGACAAGTTGACGATTTGAAGCAAGACACCACGTACGCTACCGCCTGTGACCAAATATCCACTGATGATCGGTGGCGTCGTCCAAGGAACGATGGCGACCGTCTTCGGAACCATCCCTGTCGAGAGGGCGACGTATGAGATAATCGTGAGCGTCACCGGCACTAAGATGAACGGTACGAGCATGATCGGGTTCAAGACGATTGGAAGACCGAAGATGACCGGTTCGTTGATGTTAAAGAGACTGGCTGGTGTCGAGAGTTTTGCCACTTGGTGATATGGGTGATTCCGTTGTTTCCGCACGACGATGAAGATCGCGAGCAAGAGCGCGAACGTCGTACCGGATCCACCCATGAAGACGAATGCATCCAAGAACGGTTTTGTGACCGTGTATGGGACATCAAACGCTGATGTTCCTGCTTGGAAAGCTGCCAAGTTCTGTTCGATGAGTGGAAGATAAACCGGTTCGATGACAGCACCGATAATGTTTGTCCCGTGAAGCCCGAAGAACCAAAGGATGTGATTCAAGAATGCGATGACAAGGGCAGCTGGGAGCGAATCTCCGAAACCTTGGAGCGGTTGTTGAATCGCTTTGAAGATGACTTCAAACACACTGAGCTCGACGACGAGCGTCATGAAAAGCTGGAAACCTGCGACGACCGTCAAGATGATCATCGAAGGGATGAGCGCTTGGAACGAACGTGTAACCCCGCCTGGTACACCTTCTGGCATCTTGATTGTCAGTTTCGTATTGATGAGATAGCGGAACATTTCCGTGACGGCAATCGACACGATGATGGCAACGAAGAGCCCTTGGGCACCGAGCCATGCGAAGTTGAGACCCCAGTCGGCAGTGACCGGTACGAGCATGATGTATGAGGCGAGCGACAAAATCCCCGCCGCAAGTCCGTCAATCCCGTACGAACGGGCCAAGTTATACCCAATTGAGAAAGCAATCAGTAGACCGAGTATGGCGAACGAAGCGTTCCAGATGCTTCCGCCGAGTCCTTGCCAATTCCCTTCGCCGAACATGTTGTTCATCGAGCCGACGAAGTCGAGCGAGAGACTGCCGATGTTGACAGCAGGGAAGTTGTTAATGAGGACGGCGAGCGACCCGACGATGATGAGTGGCATGACGGAGACGAACCCGTCACGGATGGCGACTAAGTGCCTTTGGGACCCGATACGTCCCGCGATTTCAATAAACTTGTTCATGAATAGACCTCCTTCTTAAATTGGGGTAGGTACGCCTCGTGCGCTGTGAACAGCTCCTTGAGAAGCGGATCGATCCGTTTCTCGTCTTGGATGAGCGGGTTCATGAGGCAGGCAAGGTAGGCGTCCTCGTAAGAACCGGATACAGCCGCCTGAATGGCGAGCTGTTCAAACGTTTTTAAGTTCGTAATGAGTCCACGAATCGGGAGCGGTAATGACCCGATTGAGATCGGACGTGGGCCAGACTTCGTGATGACGGCGTTTACTTCGATGACCGCGTCGTCTGGTAAGTCCCGAATTGTGCCGTTGTTGAGCGTGTTGACCGTCTGGATGTCGCCACGGTCATTGTGAATCGAGTCCATCAAATTGCAGGCGGCGTCTGAATAGTAGGCGCCTCCACGTTTTTCAAGCTCTTCCGGTTTGACGGCGAGGTCGACGTCTTTATATTTCTCGAACAACTGCGCCTCGACTTGTTGAACGACTTCGGCACGGGTGCCGTTTTGTTCGTACGCCTCGAGGTCTTTTTTCAACACGTCTTTCGTCTGGAAATAATACTGGTGGTACGGGTTTGGTAACATGCCGAGTGACGATAAGAACGATTCGCTCCATCCGAGACCGACGATGTTCGCTGGCGAGTAATCGTTCCCAGCGTTGAGCGAGGCAAGGACGTCACCCGTCCGATCCACGCCGTCGACCCAGACGTGATGACCGAAGACGAAATGGTTCAATCCGATAAATTCAATCGCGACTTGTTCGACCGGCGTCTCGAGAATCTCTGCGACCGAGTTTCGCATGTTGAACGGGATGTTGCAGACACCGATGACCTTCTTATGAGATGAGTGCTTGAGTACGGCCTCGGTGACGATGCCCGCCGGATTGGTGAAATTGACGAGCCAGGCGTCCGGACAAATCTCGGCGACTTCATTGGCCAAGTCGATTAAGACGGGGATTGTGCGGAACGCTTTGAATAATCCACCTGCGCCGTTCGTCTCTTGTCCGATGAAGCCATGCTTGAGCGGGATGCGTTCATCGAGCGCACGTGCCTTAAGTCCGCCGACCCGAATCTGTGTCGAAACAAAATCTGCGCCGACGAGCGCGGCTTTTCGGTCGAGCGTCCAACTGAGTGCGATCTTGGCATTTGCCTTCTCAATCATCCGTTTTGCGAGACGACCGACAATCTCTAGTTTCTCCCTCCCTTCTTCGATATCGACGAGCACGATCTCCCGAACGGGGAACGATGCTTGCCGATCAATCAATCCTTCGATGATTTCCGGGGTGTAACTAGACCCACCGCCGATGATGACGACCTTGACTGCCATGGTGTCAACTCCTCCTTTTGAAAGCGATTTCTTTTTGTCGTAACAAATATAACAAATAGTACAACTTTCGGCAATATAAAAAATACAAATAATACAATTAGTTTTTTGTATTTGCAATTGTATGCTTGCTGTATCACAATAAAGGAACCAACCTAACGTAAAGGAGATGGAGATATGTCGCAATCGACGCTCCAAACCGCAATCAAGGATGAATTGTTGTCCCGCATCAAAAGTGGGCATTATAAAGAAGGGGAGAAATTTCCGACCGAGTACGCGCTTTGCGAGGAGTTCGATGTGAGCCGAACGACGGTGCGTGGCGCCCTCAATCAGTTGACGACGGAAGGGTATTTGGTCCGTCAACAAGGTCGCGGCACGTTCGTCGCCGGAAAGAAAGTACAACAGACGTTGTCGTATACACCGAACAACTATGCGGCTCAGCTCGCCGTTCAAGGGAAGCGTGGTCAAGTCGCGTTGATCGACATCTCCGTCATCTCGGCATCCGGTCAAATCGCTTCAGTGTTTGAAGCAGAGGACAATGCGCCGATTCAAAAGATTGAGCGGATTCGTCATGCGGACGGGGAACCGACACAGTATGAGGTCTCATTCATCCCGTGGAAGATTGCACCGGGGATCACGAAAGAACAGGCAGAGCATTCGCTCTTCCGAACACTCGCTGAAGTCCATGATGTCCATGTCGCGAAGACGACAGAGGCATTGGAGATTGCCCTTGCTGACGAGAAGGTGAGTACGCTCCTCAACTGTCCACTCGGGTCACCATGTTTCCATATCGAAACCGTGACAGAGGATGAGTCGGGACGAGCGATTGAATATTCACGCTCGTACTTCCGTGGGGACAAGACGAGCTTCGTCATCGAACGGAATTATAACTAACAAAAGCGCTCGACTGTTTCGTATAGAAACGTTCGGGCGCTTTTTGGTTTAACCTATAACAAAAAGAATCATGGTCATTTTGTTCAGAGATGACTATGTTTATCGATGAAATAAGTACGAATCTAAAACATTTTACAGACAAGGGTTTTCAAAATGTAACTCGAATGTTGTAACAGATGACATGATTCGAAAGGTGACATAATATGACCGTAACTACATTTGTTGGCGTTCTAATTTTTGGTCTCTTGCTCTTAGGGTTGGGAATTCGTTCAAAAGATTGAAGAGAATAAATTCAAGTTATGGATGGCGAGTGGAGGAAGCTGGATGAATGAATGGGAAAAATGGATTCCGTTAGAGTCTATTCCAGCACGTCTGTATAAAGAGTCATTAATTGATGATGGTGATTCTTTGCGAATTATCTTAAGTGATGAAACAGAGGGGCAGAAATATTCATTCCTGTTTGATTGTCTTGTACTTTCTTATCGAAACTCGGATGAAGGCTCACGAATCAGAATGTTAGAGCATTTAGATAAACATTATGCACATCTTGAGTACGGGAACTGGACGTTATTCAAAGTAAAAAATTCTAGTTATCTGGAATGGTTTACCCGAGAGTCTCTTAAACGGTATGAAAGTATAGTTGAAATGGAGCATTATGTTTTTCTAACATCAAATGATGTGATTGAAGTGCTATCGGTTGATGCTCCAACAATAACAAAGGTGGTATAGCGTAGATTTTATTTGCAAAACATTTACTCCTCGTCCAATTCTTTCATCATCTCTTCGAATGAGATTGCTTTCGATGCCTTTTGATGATACATCGTTTCGTGATATCGATTTAGGTCTCTTTCGTTTTGAATATGTTCAATCATCACATCGCGAATGAAGATAGACAGGTGCAGCTGTTTCGCTTCTACATATTCCTTGATGAATCTCGCATCTTCTTCATTGAGATGGATATTTATCGTTTCCATCACAGACACCCCCTTAATCTGATTATAACCGATTACAAACGGCATTCTTGACCACCTCATCCTCTCTTTTTTTGTACACTAGAACCAGGAGGCGATAGAAGCATGTCAATCATTGAATTCAAAGATGTGAGCCATCAAGATATTCTGCATCATGTGTCCGGGACGTTTCGGGAAGGACGAATTACGACGTTCGTCGGACCGAGCGGTGCCGGCAAGACGACGTGTCTGAAGCATATCAACGGATTGCTTTCACCAGACACGGGAACGATTTTATTCAAAGGGGAGGACATCGCGGAGATGGATATCCTCGAGCTTCGAAAGAAAATCGGGATGGCGTTCCAAAGTGCGCCGATGATTCAAGGGTCGGTGTACGACAATTTAAATCTCCCAAAAGCCATCTTCGATGAGACACTCGACCGCGACCGGGCTGCCGAGTTGCTTCATCGCGTCGATTTGAGTGAGGCGCTCCTCGACCAACCCGTCAAATCATTGTCGGGCGGGGAAAGAAGTCGGGTCGCCATCGCACGGACACTCGTCAATAAACCCGACGTACTCTTGCTCGATGAAATCACGGCGAGCCTTGATTATCGGACAGTGAAAGAAATCGAGCGACTCATCCGGAAACTGCAACAATCGTATGGCGTGACCGTCATCTGGATCACCCATGACTTAGATCAGGCGCGACGGGTGAGTGATGACATGTGGTTCTTGAAAGACGGGGAACTACTTGCGTATGGGGACGCATCGTTCATCGATGAATCGGATGATCCTGTCATCCAACAATTCGTCAGGGGGGAAGATTGATGTCATACATTGAACTTGCAACGGCGCTCATATTCGTCGTTATCCCGCTTGCCTTGACGCTCGTCCTACGACTCGGGCTCGAGCGAGATATTATCATCGCGACCGTCCGCTCTATTATTCAACTGTTGATTATCGGCTATATCTTGACGTTCGTCTTTGAGAGCGACAGTCCGATTTTCATGCTGTTGATGATTTTACTCATGATTGTCGCGGCAACGCAGAACATTCGACGTAAAGGGGACGGGATTCCGGGCATCATGTGGATTATCGTCTTGACGCTCGTGACGATCGAAGCGCTGACGATGGGTCTCATGCTCGGACTCGGCATCATCCCGTTTGAACCGGAAAAGGTCATTCCAATCAGCGGGATGGTCATCGGGAACAGCATGGTGTTGTCACTTCTCTTCTTGAACAAGTTCAAAGACGAGGTCGAGCGGAGTGACGATGTCATTGAACTTATCCTCTCGCTCGGCGGGACACCGAAAGTGGCCATCGATCGCAGTTTGAAGAATGCGATTCGCACGAGCATGATCCCGACCGTCGAGGCGCAAAAGACGATGGGGCTCGTCCAGCTACCGGGAATGATGAGCGGTCTCATCATCGGTGGGGCCGATCCTATGGAAGCGGTGCTGTACCAACTCTTGATTCTGTTCTTGATTTTGACGACTGCTTCCATTTCTGCGACGCTCGTCGGTTACTTGGCGTATCCACGCCTGTTTAACGAGAAGATGCAGTATATCGGATTGACCTATCGGAAGGGGAAATGAAGCATGATTACAGGGATTCATCATGTACAGCTCACGATTCCAACTGGAGCGGAACGAGAGGCGAAGTCGTTCTACTGCGATTTTCTCGGTCTACGTGAAATCGAGAAGCCGGAGTCATTGAAAGGGCGCGGTGGATTTTGGCTTCAGGTCGGCGACCGTTCCGTTCATGTCGGTACTGAGGACGGCGTCGAACGACAGAAGACGAAAGCGCACATCGCGTATGCTGTGACGGATTTAGGTCATTGGAAGGCGGCCCTCACAGAAAACGAGATTGTATACTCCGAAGGCATCCCGATCCCAGGGTTCAATCGATTCGAGTTCCGGGATCCGTTCGGCAATCGGGTCGAAATGATTCAAGCATTATAACAAAAGGGAGCATCCATCGCGGATGCTCCCTTTGTCGTTCTTCAAGAAATACAGAATAGCTGCGTCAATTGTCTCCATTGGTCAGGATAGGCGTTACTACCGTTATGTTCATGAATGAGTTTTCCGTTAGCGTATACGCTAAGGTTCCACTGCGTACCATCTACAGTGATGACGCCTTCGGGTTCTTCGAACACGGCTGGCCAGCGATTCGTTCCGAGTGATTCAAACTTCATACGAATTTGTTCTGCTTCTTCGCCTTCGAATTCTTCAGATATCGAAAGGGCGGATTGATCGACGTGATGAAGGACGGTACCATTTTCAAAAAAGGCCAGGGTACTCACATCAAACACACCAAAGCCACCGACACGAAAAACGGCCTCAATGGACGATTGTTCCGGACGCTTCAATCGACCGGTGAAGCGAAGTAGTCGACTTGGGAACGGGTGGCGGACGAATGGTGGAGGAATGTCAAAAAGATTGCGCAGTGTTTTGTGATTCATGAACATTCAACCATAAGTTGTCCTGAGTATAGCGGAGTTCATATGAATGAGCAGGTAAAATAACGTTCAAGGTACGAAAAAAAGCACCTCTCAACGAGATGCTTTGCTGTTAATACACTTCGTACGTTTGTCCCGTCTGCGCGCCTTCGACGCTCTTCACATAGGCGAGGGCGACCCGTTCACCCGGCACCGCCGCGTAACCACGGAAATAAGGACCATACGCATCGAGCGCTTCGACGAGAACGTTCGGGCTAACGTTGTTGATGCGAATGCCCCGTGGCATCTCAATCGCCGCACCGGTGACAAAGCCTTTGATGGCACCGTTCGCGAGTGCAGCCGATGCGCCTTCTTTGATGGGATCATCCATCAAGATTCCGCTCGTCAGTGTGAAACTGCCACCATCGTTCACATAATCAAGTCCGAGAAGGACGAGGTTGACCTGCCCTTTAATTTTGCTGTCGATACTCTTCTGATTATCTGCCGGCGTCATCTCGGAAAGTGGTCCGAAATGTGTGCTACCCGCCGTACTGATGACCGCATCGACGCGACCGACTGTCTCGTACATCTGACGGATGCTGTCTTCAGAAGTGAGGTCGACTTGCACGTCCGCTCCGTTACGCCCAGCTCGGATGATTGTATGTGTTTTCTCCAATTCTTTTGCGACGGCCTGACCGACCGTGCCGCTTGCCCCTACGAGTAAAATATTCATGTGAAAATTGCCCCTTTCGTCACGCCTAGATTCCTTTTCAGAGTAGCGGAAGGTGAGGACGTTCGGCAATCAAGTTGCTTCTAGTGAGCAACTGCTTCTCAAGTACAACGAAGATGGTTCAAACTGCGGCTTTCTGCCCTCGTTGATTCATCACGATGACCCCAAGGACAATCAATAACAGACCAATCCCGTTCAATGCGGAGAGGACTTCTCCATATACGAACACGCCGATTAGACCCGTCGCCACCGTGCCGAGTCCGGCCCAGATGCTATAGGCGATACTGAGCGGGATTGTCTTCAAGACGATGCCCATGAGGGTGAATGAGGCGGCGAAACTAACTAAAAGAATGACGCTCGGCACAAAGTTCGTGAATCCGTCCGATAGCTTCAACATCGACGTCCCAAGTACCTCGAATGCGATGGAAAAGAACAGAAAAAAATAAGCTTTCATCTTGAATCACCTCACAATTTCATAAAGACGAGCCCGATGATCACGAGCGCAATTCCGGTAACTTTTTGACGACTCACTTTTTCGTGGAAGACGACAAAGCCGATCACAGCCGTGAGCGCCGTCCCGACACCGCTCCAAAACGCATAGGCGAAGCTGAGCGGGATGGTGAAGAGCGCCAGTGATAACAAATAAAACGCCGTCCCGTAGCCGACGGCGACCCCGAGAATCGGAAGTCGATTCGTCGAGGTGGCGTTCACTTTCAACATGCTCGATCCGAATAGTTCGGAAGCGATGGCCCCAATTAAATAGATGAATCCCATGTCAGCCACCTCCTTCAAGTAACTCGTCACACGCCTCTCGGATGAGTGTCGCCGCACGATCTTTGAACGACTCGCTATATCCATACAAAACAGCGAACCAAAAACCGTCACAGAGGAGACGGAGTTTTAAAATCGCATCTTGGTCGGGACCGTCGGCTGCGAACCGTTCATTCCAACCGGTCGAGACGTTGCTCCAAATCGATTCGCTCGCCGCATCTTCTTGTGAGGAGATGAAGACAGCGATGAGATCTGTGTCTCCATGGTCGACATCATCCAATGTAGCGAGAGCGTAGGCACGAGTGAATGGATACGGACCATCCGACAAATGGTCGCTGATTCGTGATTCGAACGTCTCGATGGCCATCTCGTTCATCTGCCGCAATAAGTTGGCCTTACTGTCAAAATGATAAAGGACACCCGCTTTCGTGATCCCTGCTTTCGTCGCCAATCGTTCGAGTGACAACTGACTGATGCCGTCCTCTCGAATCATCTGGGCGGCCGTCTGCAACAACAATTGTTTTTTACTCATCGATTTACACCCCACCTTTACTTTACTGACCGTTTAGTAAAGTCATCCTACCAAATAATGATTCAGGTTGTCTAGCGAAATGACTGATGGAATAATGTGGGAAAGGGGGTGTCGGCATGGGCTCACATTTGATGCATCTCGTCATCGCGAACGAGATGGAAAACGGGTTATCAGAACTCGATGAAGTTGCATTTACACTCGGAAGTCTTGCGCCGGACGCGACAACCGAAAAAGGAGATTCACATTACTATGCGGGAAGACACGACGATTTGTCGCGTCGTCTCGATTTCGAACAATACTGGCGTGATAGCGAGGGAGAGGACCGCTCGTTTCGACTCGGTTACTATGCCCATCTCGTCGCGGACGAGATCTGGTTACAAGGGTTTTATAAAGGCTGGTTGAAAGAGGTCATCACCCAGGACCCGTCAAATCAGGCTGCCTATTATGCAGATTTTGATGCCTATAATGCTCGCCTGTCGAGACGACTAGGGGAGTTCAATTTCGAACGATTAAAAGGGAATCCGGCTTTCGATGAATTGATTGAAAAAGTCGAGCGGGACGCGGCGAAGACAGAAGAGGGGACGTACACCATGTTCTTGCCGCACCAGTTTGATGGCTATGTCGATACGTGTGTCCGCCGTTGCTTGGAGATGGTGAAACGGAAGCAGGCGATACTCATATGAACAAGCGATTTGCACCGCTATACGCGACGCTCGGACTCTTCATCTTGATGGTCATCACATTTTTTACGCTGAACGGACGGGTGTTTCCGAACCTTGAGTTGATGTCGGTCATCTGGGTATATCTTGCGATTGATGTCTTATTATTCGCCACGTTGATCTGGGGCTTGTTCACGAAAGATCGGTTGATCAAAATCTATACGCTTCTTGCGACAATCGGATTAATGATTCCGCTTTCGATTTGGATTTTTCTGTTGCTGTTGGCGAACGGGATTTCGGAGGCATGAGTTGAATGACTGAAAACGAGAAAAAATTACCTTTTGTGGCTCAAGCAGTCCCGTTTTTGATTGGTTGTCTGATTTTTGGACCAATTGGATTGGTGATTCTGCTGTTCATGTGGAGACGCTTGGAACGAGATGAACGAATCATCTATTTGATTGCTGCGCTCTTTTTCACGTTACTCGACGTTCTCGACTATTTCACAAATGGTCTACTCTATTATTTGGTTTGAGAAAATGGATCTTTCCATTTTCTTTTTTTGTGCGTGCATCTATAGAAAGAAAAATTTTCCTATCCGAATCTTGTCAAATTGGCGTTGCGTATCCTTTTTTTGTTTGATATGCTACTTGATGAAAACGACAATGATAATCATTATCACTGATAACGAGAAAGAAAAAGAGACATACATAACCAACATGGCTCGTTTTTGGTGAGAGGATCATTGAAACTTACATACAGAGGAGATGGATGAAGTGGGGAAATTTAAACTTTCACTCATGTTGACGTTGCTCGTCTTCGTACTTGCCGCATGTGGCGGAACGAGTGAGACGAAGCAAGAAGAGAACGTCGACGGTGCAACAAAAACAGAAACAGTCGAGATTACAGACGCACACGGCACAATCGAGGTACCGGTCAATCCGGAGAAAGTCGTCGCCCTTGATAACCGTACATTCGAAACATTAGCAGCGTGGGACATCGATTTGGTGGCGGCACCAATCGGACTCCTTCCAGCGGAGTCACCATATGCATCAGACAAAGACATCGCAGACGTCGGTATGCACTTTGAACCGAACTTAGAGGCGATTGCGGGAGTGGACCCGGACGTCGTCATCGTCGGTCAACGTTTCGCGGATTACTACGAAGACATCAAAAAGTTGGTACCAGAAGCAGCGGTCATCGACTTGAACATTGAAATCCCAGAAGATGCAGGGACACCGGGTGAGATCTTGGTTAAAGGATTGAAAGACACGACACTCACGCTCGGTCAAATCTTTGACAAGAACGAAGATGCAGCACAAATCGTCGCTGACCTCGACAAGTCAATCGAAGATGCAAAAGCAGCGTATAACGGAGAAGACACAATCATGTCTGTCATCGTATCAGGAGGAGACATCGGATTCTCAGCACCGGTGACGGGACGCGTGTTCGGACCGATGTACGATATCTTCGGATGGGTACCAGCACTTGAAGTCGAGAAGACGACGGGTGACCATGAAGGCGATGAAGTATCTGTTGAAGCCATCGCAGAAAGCAACCCGGACTGGTTGTTCGTCCTAGACCGTGACGCGCCACTCGGTGACGCAGAAGGAGCGGTACCGGCAGAGGACGTCATCGATAACGCACCTGCCCTTCAAAAGACGACGGCTGTGACAGAAGACCAAATCGTTTACGCGCCGAAAGACACGTACTTGAACGAATCGATTCAAACGTATTCGGAATTCTTCAACAGTGTCGCGGAAGCACTCACGAAGTAAGGTTCGATTATGCAAAAACCGTTGACAGCCAGGGTTGAGACGATGTCTCAGCCCTCCTTTTCTAAATTGTGGACGAAGTCGTTCGTATTCACCGCTATCATTGTCCTCGGTTTAGCGGTGCTGTCACTCTTTACAGGCGTATATGACTTATCTCGGACAGACGGCTTCGATATGTTTTGGATCACCCGCGTCCCTCGTACGGTCGCGCTCATGCTGACGGGAGCGGCGATGGCGATGGCGGGACTCGTCATGCAGCTCATCACGCAAAACCGACTCGTCGAACCGACGACAACGGGAACGCTTGAATGGGCAGGGTTAGGCTTACTTACCGTGTACTTGCTCGTTCCGGCACCGAGCCTCATGATGCGCATGACCGGAGCAATCGTCTTTTCGTTCATCGGAACGATGGTGTTCTTTTGGTTCTTACGTTCGGTCAAACTCCGCTCGTCACTCATCGTCCCAATTATCGGACTTATGCTAGGGGCGGTCATCTCTGCCATCTCGACGTTCCTCGGTCTATTCTTCCGAGCCAGTCAGGCGATCGAGGGCTGGTTCGTCGGGTCGTTCGCTTCGGTACAAATCGGGCGTTATGAATATTTGTGGGTCATTATCGTCGTGACGGTACTCATCTTTTTGCTGGCGAACCGCTTGACGCTCGCCGGTCTCGGGGAAGACATCGCGACGAGTCTCGGTGTGAACTATAACCAATTGATGATGATCGCGACCGGACTCATCGCCTTGTCGGTCGGGGTCGTGGCGACGGTCATCGGGAATTTACCGTTCCTTGGCCTCATCGTCCCGAACCTCGTTTCGATGTTTCGTGGGGATGATTTACGCAGCAATCTGCCGTGGGTCTGTCTCGTCGGGATGGGTGCGATTCTCGTGAGTGACTTGATTTCGCGGACAATCATCATGCCGTTCGAGCTCCCAGTCTCGCTTATTCTCGGCACGGTCGGTGCGTTCGTCTTCATCATGATTTTATTGCGGCAACGTAAAAAAGGGAGGGGTTCGATGAGTACAGTCATTGAACGAGACGGTGTTGAAGTGAACGTCGGGGCATTGACAGAAGAACGTCATGCTTCTGCGTTTCAATCGAAACGAGCGGCACGTCGCTACTGGCTCTTTTTAAGTTCTTTTATTCTCGGGGGACTCTTGTGCGCGCTCGGTCTTCTCCTTTACAACAACCCGGTCCCGATGGACTCGCCGTCATTCGTTCCGGTCGTCGAACGGCGAATCGTCGCCATTGTGACGATGCTCATCGCGGCACTGTGTCAAAGTCTTGCAACGGTCGCGTTTCATTCCGTGACGAACAACCGAATTATCACACCATCGCTTCTCGGATTCGATGCGCTCTACTCGACGATCCAGACGAGCATGGTGTTCTTCTTCGGGGCAGGGGCGTTAATCGGATTTTCTGGAACAGGCGCCTTCTTGACGCAAGTCGGGCTCATGGTGACGATGAGTCTTCTCTTATACGGATGGCTCTTATCGGGGAAATATGCGAACCTTCAGCTCATGTTGCTCGTTGGGATTATCATCGGGACAGGACTGAACTCGGTGTCGTCATTCATGCGCCGCATGCTCGCACCGTCCGAGTTCGACATCCTTCAGGCGCGACTGTTCGGTTCGGTGACGAATGCTGACGTGTCCTACTTTCCCATCGTCATTCCAATCGTTGTCATCGCCGGGACGCTGTTGTTCCTGTTTTCGAATCGTTTGAATATCGTTGCACTTGGTAAGGACGTTGCGACGACGTTCGGCGTGAATCATCGGAGAAGCGTCATCTATACGCTCGTTCTCATCTCGCTTTTGATGTCGGTGTCGACGGCACTCATCGGACCGCTCACGTTCTTCGGATTTTTAGTCGCGACGCTCAGCTATCAGGTCGCCTCGACGTATGATCATAAATACGTCTTCCCGATGGCGTTCGCCCTAGGGTTCTTCGTCCTGACGAGCGCGTATTTCTTCATGTATCACATATTCCAGACGCCAAGTGTCGTCTCCGTCATCATCGAACTGTTCGGCGGACTCATCTTCTTGGCCGTCATCTTAAGGAAGAGGTCGCTATGATTCAAATCGAACAAGTCAAAAAATCGTATACAGACGACGTCCACATCGGACCGCTCACGCTCGACATCCCCAAAGCCGGGTTCACCTCACTCATTGGACCGAACGGGGCAGGGAAGTCGACGACGCTCATGATGATTGGACGGTTACTCAACTTAGATGAGGGACAGATTCAAGTCGCCGGGATGGATGTGTCGAGCACGAAGTCGAAAGACTTGGCGAAAATCATCACGATTCTTCGTCAAGAGAACCATTTCGTGACGCGGCTCACGGTCCGGCAACTCGCCGGATTCGGTCGATTCCCGTATTCAAAAGGGAGATTGACGAAAGAGGACGAGGCGATCATCTCGAAATATATCGACTTCCTCGACTTAACCGCTCTCGAGAATCGCTATCTCGACGAACTGTCAGGTGGTCAGCGTCAGCGTGCATATGTGGCGATGGTACTCTGTCAGGAAACGGAATACGTCCTCCTCGATGAGCCGCTCAATAACTTAGATATCGCTCGTTCAGTGCAGATGATGGAATATTTGCGCCACGTCGCGGACGAGTTTGGTCGGACGATTGTCACGGTGCTCCATGATATCAATTTCGCGGCGAAATATTCGGATCGCATCTGTGCGATGAAGGACGGGCAAATCGCTGCATTCGGAACGGTCGATGAGATTATGGACGCAAAGATTTTATCGGATATTTTTGAGACGAAACTCGAAATCATCGAAGGGCCGTACGGGCCGATTGCGGTGTATTAACGAAAGGGAGAATTCACATGAAAATTGATTGGACACCCATCACAAAAGTGGTAAACGAAGCACCCGATACATACACGTTCCATCTCGCCTTGCCACCTGAG
The DNA here is from genome assembly GCF_018617585.1 of Exiguobacterium sp. s129. Lineage (GTDB taxonomy): Bacteria > Bacillota > Bacilli > Exiguobacteriales > Exiguobacteriaceae > Exiguobacterium > Exiguobacterium aestuarii_A. Next base: position 16,079 of record NZ_JACSKL010000001.1, on the reverse strand, counting down.
TTCACGTGGCAAGAAGGGGCGCATACGCATCTCGCACTCGAAGGATTTAACGCCGGGGACAAGCCGAACCGAAGCCTCGTCCGCCATATGTCGATCTCCACATTGCCGCACGAAGGGGCAATCGGCATCACGACTCGCATCAAGTCAGAATGCTCACCATTCAAATCCATTCTTCGGGACATGGTACCTGGGGACAAGGTCGCCTTGTTCAAGACACATTCGAACGTCCCGCTCGAACGGAGTGGAAAGAACGTCTATCTGTTGTCGGCCGGTGTCGGACTCGCGACATTCCGTCCGATCGTCCTCGAGTACTTGGCGAACGGGGAAGGTGTCCCGCATCTTTATTCATTGAACGTCGATTCGTCGAAAGCGTATCTGTTTGGTGACGTCTTCGAATCAAACGAACGCTTCACGTCCGAGTTTGTGCCGAGTCGGAAAGACTACTATGAACGAATTGAAGCGTTGGCTGCCGATCAAGATGGATTATTCTATGTCGTCGGCAGTGACGAACTGTTACGCGAAACGATTCACGTGCTCCGGACGAACGGGGTAGCCTGTGACAACATCAAAATCGACAAGCACGATTTTCAGCGTGAAGACTTTTTAGGCTGACACTCAAACCGGGGACATGCGCCCCGGTTTTTTCGTGCACAGCTGGACGAAACGTTCAAAGATACTGCGACCATCTGGTGTCCCAATCGACTCAGGATGGAACTGGACGCCATACGTCGGATGGGTCGGATGTTCGAGTGCCATGATGACACCATCTGTCGTCTCTGCCGTGACAATCAAATCCGTCTCTTGTACGACGAGAGAGTGGTAGCGCATGACATCCATCGACAAGCCTTCGAATAAGACGCCCGGTGACGTATTGATGCGCGACACTTTCCCATGCATGACCTCGTTCGCCCGACCGACGACACCACCGAACGCCTCCGCTATAACCTGATGCCCGAGACAGACCCCGAGAATCGGGACGTACCCGGACAATTGTCGAACGACCGCGAGGGAGACACCAGCATCTTTTGGACCACCCGGACCTGGAGAAAGAATGATTCCACTTGGGTTCATGCGACGGATTTCTTCTATAGTATGTTCATCATTCCGAATTACGCAGACGTCACTGAATCGGGCGACGTCCTGATAGACGTTATACGTGAACGAATCGTAATTATCGATGAGGAGAATCATGCGAACACCTCCAAAAGGGATTTGGCTTTATGCAGCGTTTCTTCGTATTCTGATACGGGGTCCGAATCATAGACAATGCCGGCACCAGCTTGGACGTGGGCCGTGTCACCTTGGATGACCATCGTCCGGATGGCGAGAGCAAAGTCGAATCCACCCCGGATGTCGAGATAGCCGACCGCCCCGGCATACACTTCGCGCTTGACCGTCTCGAGCTCGTCAATGAGTTGCATCGCCCGAATCTTTGGGGCACCCGAAACGGTACCGGCTGGAAGACAGGCGCGGAGCGCATCGATCGGTGTCACATCTGTCCGCAGTTCACCTTCGACTTCGGAGACGAGATGCATCACATTTTTGAACCGTTCGAGCTCGATGTGTTTCGGGATCGTGACTGTGCCGACTTTAGCGACACGACCGATATCGTTCCGTCCGAGGTCGAGAAGCATCCGGTGTTCGGCGAGTTCTTTCTCGTCCTGAAGAAGCGACTCCGCGTGACGCATATCTTCCTCGACCGTCTTTCCACGTGGACGTGTGCCGGCGATCGGGTTCGTCGTCACTTTGCCGTCTTCGACACGGACGAGACTCTCAGGTGAGGCGCCGAGGACGATGGCTTCCCCGAGGTCGATGTAGAACAAGTACGGGCTCGGGTTTTGTTTGCGGAGCGTCCGGTAAAAGTGGAACGGGTCACCGGTAAATGTGGCATCGATGCGTTGTGACAAGACGAGTTGGAACACTTCTCCGGCGAGGATTGCCTCTTTCGCCTGAAGGACACGGTCGATAAACTCGTCTTTTGTCGTCAAAAGCTGTTCGCTCGTCCGAACGACCGGTTCAAGGGCGTGTGTCTCCGGTGTTTCGAGCTGTTCACGAATGGACTCGAGTCGCTCGGTCGCATCGGTCTCGCTCGTATCGATCAAGACGACCTGTTCTTCGAGATGGTCGTATAAGACGACCGTTTCATAGCGCTGGAAGAGGGCGTCCGGTAAATTACGTGTCTCGGTCGGCGTGTTCGGAATCGGTTCATATACTCGGAGTAAATCATATCCGATATAGCCGACGGCACCCCCGATGAACGGATACGGTGCAGTGATATCTTCACATGTGATGCGTTCAGATAAGGCGTGGAGCGGATCGTCCGCATAGATGGTGCCGGTCGAATCTGTCACGTCGTTCCCATCGACACGGATTGTCTCGACCGGATTCGACGCGATGATGGAATAGCGGCCGTGCTTGCCTTCCGCCCGACTCTCGAGCAGGACCTTACGTTCACCTTGCAGACGGTGAAAGATTGCCACCGGTGTCAATTCGTCGCCATTGATGATCAGTTGTTGCATCGAAATCTCCTCCTTAAACTAAAAAATCTCCCCGTCCCACATGCCCGATTGGACATGAAGGACGAGGAGATTCCCCGTGTTGCCACCTTCGTTGAAAGACGCCTTGTCTTCCCACTCATCGCGAACCATCATTCGCTGTCCCCGATAACGGGAGGACCCGTCAGAGCCTACATGTCGGTCTGAACGCTCAAAAGCCCATTCACGCAAGGCACGACACCGGTTCGCATCGACCACCGGCTTTCTGGAGACGTCCCTTCGCGCTACTCTTCTTTCTCATCGCGAGTTCGTATGAATGTTATCGTTACTTTAACGGGATGAAGCTTTCTTGTCAAGACTCAAAACGCGACAGACATTTGAAAATAGATAAATTATGCTATGATGGATGGTGAAAGGAAGGTGCACCGATGGAGACACTCAACATGAAACAACTTTCTGACGACCGCGCGACGAAACAAGTCGCAGGTGACCTCGACGCGATGCGTGACTTGATGCATGACTCGTTTCGGTATGTCGACTCGAGCGGACGTCAGTTTGATAAAGAGACTTTCCTCGATCAATACGTCGACCCGACTGCGATTCAATGGATTGCCCAAGAAACGGTGACGTTCGATGAAACCGTGACAACGGACCTCGCAATCGTGAAAGTCTTGCTCGAAGAACGGTTTATTCTAGGAACGAATGCATACGAAGGACGCTTTTGGGCGCTCCATTTGTATATAAAAGAAGGCGATGACTGGCTATGGCAAGGCGGTCAAGCGACGATGATCAACGAATAATGTGTAGACACTTCTTGAAAAAGAGGTGTCTTTTTTTGAGCAGATTTACTTGTCGAAACATTGTCGAAACATTTTTGTTACACTTTTGAAACATTAACCGATATATTCCGTAGAACGATTTGGAGCATATACTCCAAGACGAAATGAAAGAGGGGAAACTATGAAAACGAGATTCAAGCAGTTCTTGGCGATGATGACAATCCTCGTCCTCGTCCTGTCGTTCCTTCCACCGGTGTCAGCCGACAAAGGGGAAGGCATGAAGGAGGCCACCTTACTCAATCCAGGAGAGGCGGTCGAGTTCACGACCGAAATCGAACCGGTCAACACGTATTGGTTCAAGATGGAACGTGTCGCGTCAGCGATGACACATATGGAAGTCACGTTCGAATCTTCCAAACTCGCGAACATCAGCATCTATCCGAACGCCGAGATGGCGGCGAAAGATGAGACGTTCGATCGCTATCGCGCGAGTGCAACGAAAGAAGAGGGAGAACAGACGGCCAAGGTCCCGTTCCCATTCGCTTGGGAAGGTCCATACTACATCAAGGTCGAGTATATGCCGATGGACCTCGGTGACGGGATGATGGATATTCCGGCAGAAGAGATGCCAGTCGGTGAAGAACCAATAGAAGGGGAAGAACCGACAGAAGGAGAACCAGGAGAGGGTGAAGAGCCGCCAGCACCGGATCTCTCGATGTTCGCTTCAGACATCAAGCTCGTCGTCAATCCGGTTAAACTTCCAGTGAAGTACGAAGAAGTCGGTGGTGACATGTGTGCCGTCGAATCGATCGTACAACCGGTACCAGAGCGTGACTCGATGCTCAAACTCATCCGTCGTGTGCAGTCAGAAGTACTCGGCAAATCACAAGAAGGTCGTGACTTATCAGCGCTTTACTACCGTGCCTCGCCTTACATCGTCAAAGCCATCACGTTTGATGGGGAAAAACGAAAAGCGGCACTCACAGACTTGAAGACACTCCGTCCATTGTTGACGGCGCTTGTCGACAAAAAGGACTACACGCTGAAGACGCAAGATGCAGCGGCAATCAAACGTCTCCATTCACTTGTTGATGGAAGCGTTCCGACGGCGCTCCAAAGTGAGATTGGTGAAATTGCGACAGCGCTCGAAATGGACTCGCTCGCAGGAACACCCGTATCCGATCTCTTTGGGAAAATCGGCATGACGATTCAAACAGACGGTCAAGACGCACCGCGTTATATCGTCAAATATAAATCGTCACCGAGTAAGTCTCTTGGCAAGATGAATGCGATGAATAACGTGTCGGCTGAGCGAATCGCGATCGGTTCGCCATCGGATTACTTTGCGCTCGTCGATGTAGAGGAAGCTTCTACGAAGATGCAGGCACAAGCGAAGTCGACACTCGAATCAGATCAGAACGTGGAATACATCGAACCGGTCCAGACGTACAAATCGTTCGCAACGGATGTGAGTCTCGATTACCAATGGGCCATCAATTCGAAGTCGATTCTCAAACCGTTCCAGGATGCGGGAATCGGTCTTGATCGCTATGAATCGTTACGATTACCGGGACGTGCCGTGAAAGTGGCCGTTCTCGATACAGGAATCGACCATCGTCTGCTCGATTTACAAGGGAAGGTCGATATCGCCAACGCGAAGAACTTTGTCGACCCGAACGGGGAAGGCGACGCGATTGATGACCATGGGCACGGCACGCATGTCGCTGGTGTCATCGGTGCTATTCGAGACAACGGTGTCTCGATGCGTGGGATCGTTCCGAACGTCTCGATCTTACCTGTCAAAGTTCTCGATGCGGGTGGTTATGGGGATACGGATCAAATCGCACTGGGAATCAAGTACGCGGTCGACGCTGGGGCGAAAGTCATCAACATGAGCCTCGGTGGAAATGAGAGCCGTACACTCGGATATATGTTGAAGTATGCACATGACCGTGGTGTCATCATCGTGGCGGCGACGGGGAATGACGGACAGTCACGTGTGTCTTATCCGGCGTCTTCGAAATACACGATTTCAGTCGGGGCAACGAACTCGTTCGGAATCGTCTCAGATTACTCAAACTATGGGATTGATGTCGATGTCGTCGCACCAGGTTCTAAAGTGGCGAGTCTTGTTCCAGACGGAAACGTCGTTTATATGGACGGGACGAGCATGGCGACACCACACGTCGCGGCTGCTGTTGCTCTCTTGAAATCACAGCATCCGAACATGACGGTCGAAGGGGCACGTTCGATCCTTCGCCGTACGGCACAACCTCTCGCGTTCTCGGGTGGCGACGCACCAAGTGACCCACGAATGGAAGATGGATTGCAGTATGTGCTCGATGAGTTAGAACGTCCTCTCCTTCCGTACTATGACGTCGTGAGCGGATACGGGAAAGTCGATGTCTATCGCGCCGAGTCGATGCTCCAACTCGCACCGAAACCGAATCGAGTGTATGACAATGCGCCAGTCTTCTCGGCTAAAGTCAAATCTGGGACGCGCGTCACGCTCTATAACGGGACGAAGCGTATCGGTTCTGGCGTTTCAAAAAATGGTGCAGTCACGATGTCGATCGCACCTCAACAAGAAGGGGCTGTACTAACGGCTCTCTACACAAATGGTAAATTCAGTACGAACGAGCGGCTCATTGTCATGAAAGGACTCCGTCCGAAAACGGCACAGGTGAACGCCGTGCGTGCGAAGGCAAAACAAGTGACTGGTAAAGCTCAGGCTGGGATGACGGTCGTCATTCGCGACCAGAAGAAACAAGTCATCGGAAAATCGAAAGTGACGTTGAATGGCACATATGTCGTGAAGACGCGAGCGTTGAAGAAAGGTGAACGCCTGATGGTTCATGTGGAGGACGTGACGAAGAAGGTCAGTCCGGTCACAACAATCACGGTTCGATAAAAATAGGAAATTACTGAAAAATCATACACGATTCTTCAATATGTAATCGAGTATGCATACAGCGCGACACAAAAGGATTCCTTTTCTATAAGGAATCCTTTTGTGTTTTTAAAAAATATGATTAAAAATAGAAAATTATGTACCTATTTTTAAAATAATCCATTAAAATAAAGATGTTGTCTGAAGAAAACATTATTTAGGAGGAACATCTTTTCATGAAACAACCAAAGTACTTATCTTTATTCTTAGCGGGGACACTCGTTCTCGGCGGCTTCGCTCCAACATTCGTTGCAGCTGAGACGAATGAAACGGTCGTCGACACGACGGCACCTGAAGCACCAGTCGTAGAAACACCACTTCACACGTCGACTTCGTTGAAGATCACAGGAGAAGTCGGGACGAAAGCGGAGATTCTCGTCGCAAACAAAACATATGAGCGTGTCGTACGTTCAACTGGGGAAGCGATCTTCACGATGTCACCACAGCCTGTCGGTCGCGTGATCACAGTCCGTCTCGTCGATGCGAGCGGAAACGTAAGTGAAGAGACGAGCGTCGTCGTCGCAGAAGACCCAGAACAACGTCCGGAAGCACCGGTCATCAACACGGTCGATAACTCGGCACGTGCGATTGTTGTCACAGGGGCACCTGGAGTAGGCGTGACGGTCACAGTCGGAGGAAGCACGTTCAACGGATCATTTGATGCGAACGGTCAATACCGTCGCGTGATTGCGCTTCAAAAAGTAGGAACGCCTTTATCAGCACAAGCGAAAGCGAAAAGTGGAGCACTCAGTGAACTCGTTCAAACAACGGTCGTTGCTGACAAAGTTGCACCTGCAAAAGCTCGTTTGACACAAGCCGTGACGACGACATCGAACGGAATTGCTGGAACGGCAGAACCGCTTGCGACAGTTGTCGTAACGATTGACGGAAAAGCATACTCGGCACCGGTCATGTCGACTGGGAAGTTCGTACTCCCGATTCCAAAACAACCACTCGGTAAGAAGATGACCCTCGCGGTACGTGACGGTGCTGGTAACTACAGTGCTTCTGAGACGTTGACGGTCCAACATGCACTCTTCAACAACTTCTATCGTGTGACTGATGAAGGATTCCGTGCAGTCTTCCATAAAGAAGTGTTCACATGGGACGGCTCGACACGTTACAACGAGACATTTGCGCCGCTCTTCATTGACCGCCCGTCGAAATCGAATATGTTGTTCTTATTGAGCAACTACACAGAATATGAAGATGTGGTTGGATTCAATAAGCTTCGCATCCGTGTAGGGAATGCGACATACACAGAAGCAATCGATGAGTGGGATGTCGATTACTATGAGTACGAAGACGGATCAGTAGAAGAATCATACTGGTTTATCCCGAGCGCGAAGATGATTGCTTTCATTAAACAACACGTTCGTCCAGAGAATCGAATCGTCATCACAATCGAAGGATACGACTATGATGTGGAGTGGGCGTTGATTGCTGGCGAGAAGCGTGCCTTCATCCAGTCGCTTCAATACGCAGGATATTAATAAGAAGAAATATGTTACTAGCCGTAGGTGAATCATTCACCTGCGGCTTTTTTGTGTTTCATGGATAGGTCTAATGGAGGAGTGATGACGAGTGGGGATTCCCTTTAAAAGGTTTTAAAAGTTTGGTCAATGTAAAATTTAGGATTAAATAAAGTCAAAAAATACACAAATCAAAAAATAGACATGGAAATTATACATAAATCCATATTATTCATTTAAATATACAAATAATGTATATAAATGAATTTACGAATGATAAATGGCTTAAATTCGCCCTTTTTCGACGCATTTCGACATTTGTAAAATAGGTGAATTTAATATTGAATAATCTCCAATATCGAGAAATTCAAAATCATTCCCATTTTTGCGAAAAAAAACGCTTGTGCTAGCTGGAAGCGTTATGTATATTATGGATGTAAGGTTTTCCAAGTTCATACTTGGTAAATTGTTCAAGGGTCACCTCTTGAAAGAATACCTACCCGTTTCGATGAAGCTCAAGACCTAAACGATCAAGTTGCATAAGTCATTCGTATGAGCGGCGTATACATATAGGATCTTTAGCGGGGGGAGCGTCAGCGTAGACGAGTAGAGACAAACACGTAACATAACCAAAGGGAGGATTTACACAAGATGGCTAAGAAATCATTCAAGCTAGTCAAAGCGTCAGCAGCTCTTGCTGTGACGGCAGCAGCCCTTACACCAGTAATGGCAGCAGAAGCATCAACTTCAACAGTTGAACTCAAAGCAGAGGTTGTACTCGGCGGGAAGTTCAAAGAAGCACTCGCACTCAACACACCAGCTGGCGTTGAAATCAAATGGGGCAAACACCTCGTTACTGCAATCAACAAATGGCAAACAGTTAAAGGTCAAGGTTCTGATGGAAAGACTTACATCAAGAAACTTTACGCTCGTAACTACCCACTCTACATCCTCGACCAAAATCTTGGTGAAGTAGAAGCTGGTTCTGAACTCGAGAAGCCATCAATCCGCGTTATGTACCGCGACGGAAAAGTTTACACACAAGCTCCTGAGCGCTTCACAATGAGCTCAACGTACAACACGAAAGATGAAGGCGAGCAAAAAGTTCTCATCTCTTACAACCACAACGGGAACCGCATCACTTCATTCTTGACTTACACAGTTGTTGCTGGAGAAGTTGAATTCGAAAACATCTCTGCTTCAGTTAACCAAGCGACAGAAGTTCTTTCTGTAAACGCTGACGTGAAAAACCTTAAAGAAGACGAGAAGGTTGAACTTCACGTTTACGCTAACAAAAACACTGCTTCAGCTCCTATCGTGAAGGAAGCAACTGTTACTAAAGAAGGTAAATTGTCAGTTTCTGGCCAATTCCCAGTTGGTACACACTCATTCCAACTCGTTTCTGGCGAAGTGAAATCTGATCTTCAAAACTTCACTGTTGAAGCAGCTATGGTTAAACACGTAGATGCGCTCAACGCAAAAGAACTTCAGGTTACGTTCAACAAGCCAGTTGACAAAGATGACGTTGCTGGGAAAGTAGCACTTGAAGGTGAATCGTTCACATCTGCAGTTCTTTCTGAAGATGGCATGGTTCTTACACTTACTTCAGCTGACGAGCTCAAAGTCTCGAACGCGAAATTGACTGTTGCTCCAATCAAGACTAAAGCTGATGCTAAAGTAACAACTGCAGCATACAACGCAATCTTCTCTGCTGCTGACACGACAGCTGCTTCTGTAGCGGGCGTTAAAGCTGAAGGTACAACTGCTGAGATCATGTTCTCTGAGCCAGTTAAATCTGCAGGTGTTGTCAGCGTAAACGGTGTTGAAACAACAGGAACGCTTTCAGCTGATGGCAAAACACTTACACTCACAGGTCTTACTGCTGAGAAATCATACCGCGTTGACCTCGTTGGCGTTAAAGACTTCGCGTACAACGTATCAAACCCAATCGCACTCAACTTCATGGTTTCAAAACCAGTTGTTGACAACGTGAAACCAGCTGTTTCTGGTTCATTATCAGGAACTACAGTAACACTCAACTTCTCTGAAGAACTCAAGTCTACTGGTACATTCACAGTAAACGGTGCTTCTTACAACTTGGTTCAAGATAAAGACGTGAAAACGAAGTACACAGCAGACGTTAAAGCTGCTCTTGGTACAGCTACATTCTTGAACGCATCATTCAAAGTTTCTGGTTACGAAGATAAAGCTGGAAACAAAGGTGACGACTACACGTTCTCTGGATTGATCCAAGGCGATACAACGGCTCCTTCATTCACTGGTGCTTCTGCTAAGATTCTTGTTGCAGACAACACATCAGCTTCAACTGATTTAGATGCTGTTTACCTCACGTTCGATGAGAAAGTGAACTTCAAGGGCGACCTTAGCATCACGTCAATCGACGGAATCATCCAAAGCAACCCAGTTGTAATCCCTGTTAACCAAACTACTGACGTAGGTGTCGATGTAGACGGAAACGGGAAAATCGAAGGTGCTGAAGCTTACACAATCAAAGTACCAGTTGACCTCGATGAGTCTTCATCTTACGTCTTCACAGTTGCAAAAGACTCAGTCAAAGATCTTTCAGGTAACGCGTTGACTTCAACATTGTACTTCAACGCAATCACAGGTAAATTTGTTCCTGCTACACCAGAAAGCAAAGCAATCGTTACAGGTACTGTAGTTGTTGAGAAGTCTACACTCGTTCTTACATTCAGCGAGAACATGACGACATCTGCACTTCAAGCTTCTAACTACACGTTCGGTGGTTCAGCGCTTCCTGCTGGCACAAAGCTTAACTTTGTAGATAGCTTGAAAGAAGTACACGTGAAGTTGCCAGCTGGTTCGGTAGCTGTTAACGGGAAATATGTCTTGGAAGGTAAAGACCTCGTTTCAACTGCAGGCAACACGCTTAAAGACGGGAAGATCTCTGATCTCTTGTTAGTATCTGAAAACGTGGCACCAGTTGCGACGAAGATCGACGTTATGGCGAGCAACGAGTTCACAGTATCGTTCTCTGAAAACGTAATGGGATCAACTGAAGGAATCATCGTTAAAGTGAACGGTGTGACTGTTACACCAGCTTCATTGGCTGTTAACGGTAACAAACTTACAGTTAAAACATCTGCTAACTTCTCAATGACTGATACTTTGTCTGTTGAGTTCAAAGATGCGAAATTGGCTGACGCAGCAGGTAACGTGATTGTTAACGCAACAATCACTAAATAATCGTTGACCCTCCCTTAGGGTTAAATAGAGCAATGTCTTCGGACGGAGCCATCTTGTAAACCGATAGTGCCTCGGCACTATCGGTTTTTTACTTTTATTCTAAAAAATAATTCCCCTTTTCTACAAAACAAATTATACTTTTATTGTCATCAAATTAATCTTTTACCATTTTTTTAAGAAAAGAGGAAATGTACGTGAAACAATTACTGTGGGCACTTCTACTTGCCGTTTTTCTTCCTATATTTAGTTTGCCTGATTCGGTGGAAGCGGGTGAGCCGCTTCCGAATCATTATCGAATTTCTAATAGTCCTTACGTCATCACGATGGATGGAAAGGAACTTTATCACGTGGAGACGGGGGAACGCATTCCGTTATCGACCGAATTGGATTTACACTGGTCCAATGATAAAAATGCTGTGATGAGTGTGGACGGTCAGCATCTCGTCGTTACCATCGGATGTGGCATTTGCTCAACGAGCAGTTACATCATCGACCTTGATGGGCAGATCACATCGCATTGGGTCCCAGAAAATTATCGAATCGTCGGAGCGGACGTCGCACATGATCGACTTTTGTGGGCGACGTGGACAGAAGTGATCATGACGAATCTTCAAGGTGATGTCATTTGGAAGCGTTCCGACCTCGGGACTGCTGTCACGTTATCTACCGATGGTCAGACAGTTATTGCGGCACAACATGATTTGTTGAAGATTGACCGTGTGAACGCAGTGACGGGTGAAACGGAATCGACTCAAACCTTTGATGTGAAGGTTCAAGTTCGTGATAAGGAAGCGCTCGCCTTTGACGGTGTCATCGCTTATCCAGAGCAAGGTTACGTCTACCTTGAGGCAACCCGACAACTGATCGCGCTTCCTGAGTGGTATAACGTACAGTATGCAGAAGAAGATGGATTCTTACATTGGTACTCGCAAGGCATGTACGGGGTCTTACATACTGCAACTGGAGAATTGAAGACATATAATCCAATCGTCTACCCGACGCTATTCCCTGGCGTTTTAGCGTTCTCGGATCAGACGATTCCGCTTTCTTCTTATAAACAAATGCCGACTCAACTAGAATTCGAAGTGGATAAAGGGGCAAACACAGAAGGTGACCCATACCTATATGTCGACCGCTCATATCCAATAACGTTCAAATCGACGAATCTGGACGGGGTGACCGAAACGATTCCGTTTGAGCGCTTAAGAGCGAATAAATCGAATGAAGTCACTTCACCACAAGTATTTTCGTACGTGACGGACGTCAACTATGACCTCACGTACATGGGGAAAACGTTCAGTGGGACGCTCTTCTCCTACAATCTTGGGGACGTTTCGATTCGTAAGTTCGGACTTGCGGGTGAAATCGTTGGACAAACGGCACCACGCGCAGGTGTGACGGTACGAGTTCATCAAGACGGAAAAGAACCGATCCAATATTCAACGAAAGCGACGTTATCTGGTGAATTCCGAATGACGACGGAACGACTAGCGCCAGGGACGACGTTCACGGTGACGAGCCTGGCGAGCAGGACAGCGGTGTATCGCCAAACGTTCACCGTACCGGTTCCGAATCCAGAAGCCAACACGATTGAGGTGTTAGGAGACTCTGTCGAAACGGGTGTCATGTTTAAAACCGTGCCGAACGGGAAAATTGACGTCTTCGTCAAAGAACAGTTCCATTCGTGGTACGACACGATTCAAGCAGACGCCTCGGGCATTGCGCGCGTGACGGGAACAGTCGATCCGCTCGCAAAAGGCGTCAGTGTGACGTATGCACCAGCGGGCACGGAAGGGGTGGAGAAAGAGCTCGTTGTCTTTGAGTGGGCTGAGCCGACCTTCACGTTCCAGGTGACACCAAATGCAGGTGATACGACATTATCCTATGCGTCTACAGCTAAAGGCATTACGTACAAGACGTATGTCAACGATGTGTTCGTCGGGGACGGTCGCACGCTGACGTTACCGAAGGCGCTTCAAGATGGTGACGTGATTCGTACTGTCGCTACGGTAGGAGACCGCTCGACAACAACGGAGCATCGTGTCGTTGCAGTTGGACCGACGATTCTTCAGGTGACAGATGTCGCAATGACGGCGACACATACGGTCGTGAGCGTTCGTCGTGACGTGAAGGCAGACCTTCAGTTCTACATCAACGGAAAACGCACGACGGCGACGCCGGTCTCCTCGACGCGATTCACGGTTCCGGCACGACCTGGGGACATCGTCCTCGTTCGTCTTGTCCGTGGAGGCAAAAAGCTAGATACTCGTCTTGCGTTACCGAAAGTCACGTTCAGTAACATCCGTCTCCATGACGAACAAAAAACATGGATCGGTATGGTACTTCCAAACAGCTCTGTCACGTTGCAAAACGGCTCGACACGAATCGCGAGCGGGAAGAGTTCATCGACAGGACGTGTCGTCATGAACTTGGCGCCTCAACCGATCAAGTCGAAAGTCACACTCGTCAGTAAGCGAGGTATGTATCGTTTCGTTCAGACGGTCTACGTGAAGGCGGGGCTGACGCCGAAGTTCACGGTGACGACGCCGACGAGCACGTCACGTTCGGTCACGGTGAACGCCAATATCGATTATGGCAAAGTGACCATCTATCGCGGGTCGACACTCCTCGCGTCGAAGACGGTGACGTCAAAATCGACATCTGTCTCGATGGCAGCTCAAAAATCAGGCACACGTTTGACGGTCCGGATGACGACGCCAAAAGGTCGTTCACAGACGATTTACGTCACGGTACGCTAACATTCAACGTCTATCTCATTCAATGGGGATAGGCGTTTTTTATATGGGCTACGTGATTGGCTAGTGAGAACTGTTGTTACGTAGTAAGATTAAAAATTCGCTTTTCTTCTTTTTGAAAAAAATCCCTTTTAGTCATGGTATGATGGTAAAAAAAGATAAATGAGGTATTGGATGAATACATATGGTAAAGGTGCACTCTTATCCACGGTGCTACTTCTCACGACAACTTCTGCTGGTGCAGAAGAGGTGGCACGTCCGTTCTTTACAGAAGTATCAAAAGAAACAACCGTGTATCGATTGTTGCCGGATAAGACGATGAAACCGATCGGGAAACTGATACCGAATGAACAATATACAGTCGTCGGTGTGTCCGGTGGCTATTATCAAGTGGAGGTGAACGGGCGACGCACGTACGTCAAAAAACAAGAGATTCCGTTAAAGGCTCAACTTCTGACGAAAGCAGTCGTCTCTGACGGACAATACGAACGATTGCTTCATAACTATACGGCGCGTGTCGAAAGACGTGAGGTCCCGTATTACTATGGATTTTTGACAAAATCGCAAGCCGTCAGCCAAGCGGACTCGGCAATAAACGGAGTGTGGCGCATCGGGGCAACCCCGGGCAAACAAATCGTGGAAGACATTCATACGTTCGACTGGGAGCGTGACATCACTGTTGGTGATTCGACGTCGTTCATGTTCCAAGTGCAATACTGGATGGTATTGAACCAACTGACGATGGCGTATCACTACACGAAAGACACGAGCTATTTAGCTTACGGAAAGGCATTCGTCGATAGCTGGGTCAAGCAATATCCGACCGACGCGTATCGTCGCTATCCGAACGCGTATCACCAACAAGGGACGGCGATTCGTACGTTCCATCTCATCAACTTTTGGAATCAATACAAGAAGTCTCCTTTAAATAACGACGCAGCATTCAGCGCTCGTGTGCTCCGAACGATTGAAGGGCACGGTGAAATCTTGGCGGACGCGAAATTTTATCGGGAACGACACAATCATGGGATCTTCCAAGACATGGCGTTGACGGATATCGCTCAGACGTTCCCTGAGCTCGAACAATCATTCTTTTGGAATGAGCTCGCGACAACTCGATTGACGACACAGTTGGATCACTCCTTAAGTCCTGACAACGTTCATCTGGAGCATTCACCAGGATATCAGGTGTATACGTATGAGATGCTATATCGCTTCAATCGCTGGATCGAGGCGAACGGCTTCGTGACATCTCCTCGCCTAGAGGCCGTCAAACGAATGCCAGAGACGCTCGTCCATTTGATGAAACCGAACCGGACGCTTCCGCTCTTCGGGGACACGACGGGTGAACCGCGGACGACGTCGATGATCTCGACATTGCGCGACTATCCTGAACTACTTTATGCGGTGACGGGAGGAGCGGAAGGGGTGCGACCGACGGAACGCGTGAAGCAACTTGATACGCAATACGCAGTGTTGCGTGAACATTGGGGAGAGTATGAGCCTCTCGCCGATGCGGTCTCGCTCATGATGACGGCAGGGTTCCATAATACGGCCCATAAACATCAAGATGACCTCAGCATCGACCTGTATGGATACGGACGCGATTTCATCGTCGAGACCGGACGATATGGGTACACGAACCGACCGGAGCGAGATACTGCCGTCCGTGTCGAAGCGCACAACACGGTGAACATGGGATCTCGTCAGCTCACGCTCCATTCGAGTACAATCGGGAAAAGCGGGATCACCTCGGTCGAGGAAGTCGATGGATTACAGCGTGCGAGTGGATTCAGTGACTT
This sequence comes from Exiguobacterium sp. s129, assembly GCF_018617585.1. Classification (GTDB taxonomy): domain Bacteria; phylum Bacillota; class Bacilli; order Exiguobacteriales; family Exiguobacteriaceae; genus Exiguobacterium; species Exiguobacterium aestuarii_A. The sequence continues at coordinate 597 of NZ_JACSKL010000001.1, read as the reverse complement.
GATGGGGCAAGGGATTCATCATACGCGAAGCATCGCACACGATTTAGACGGCACCGTGCTCGTCGCGGATACGATTCAAAGTGACGCCCGCGTCCCGTTCACGCAACGTTTCCATCTCGGGGTCGGTCTTGAACCGGTCGAAGAACGTGAAGGTGAGATGCTTTTCCGTGATGCGGAAGGGCGAACGCTCCAGATGATTCAACTACCAATCGCTTCGACGGGTACGGTGCGAATCGAACCGAGTTTTGTCGCCTATCGTGATTTCGAATGGAAGCCACGTCACCAAGTCGTTTCGACAAAAACTGGGAAAGGCACCTCGTTCGTCACCTTGTTCCATCTTTCGAAGACAGGGACACGCGTCACGTTCTCGAACGTGATGGAGACAGAGACGGCTTACGTCGTGAACTACTCCTTGTCGAACGGTCAATCTCGTACCGTCGAAATGCCGAAAGGTGTGAATGGGGAATTAGATGAAACGCTCTAACAAAACGTGGAGAAGATGCCAATTTGAACTGCCCCATAAAAGTTGGACACGAAAATCCAACTTTTATGGGGTGTTTTTTATGACCAAATATTCAAAGGCATTGAAAGTCCAGA